>CAZMNS010000001.1:0-13445 GCA_964567705.1 uncultured Gammaproteobacteria bacterium
CTAATTTTTCCTCTTTTTCTGGTTTCACTATTTACTCTTTTAAAAATAGGATGGCATTTTCTTAAGACAGAAAATAATCTTCTGGATTATAAGAGGATTTTCCAGTTTGGTTTGCCTGCAGGAATAGGTTTTACTATTGCAGCAGTCTATACCAAACTTGATCAGATGATGGTGCTAAGTTTAGCTTCAGAAGAGGAAGCTGGTATATACGGATTAGCTTTTCGTATTGCCAGTACTTTTATTCTTGTTTCCTCAGCCTTCATAGCCACAATTGCGCCTCGTTATTCTTCTCTAACTGCCGACAAATTCCCTGCATATTTTAAGAAAACAATGATTGTAGCAGTAGGGCTTGCTATAATCGCCGCAGTTACGATTCCTTTATCGCCAATTGTTTTTTCAATTCTTTTTGGGAAAGTTTTTTCGGCTTCAGTATTGCCCTATCAAATATTGATAATAGGGATGATAATGTTTATTGTCTCATCACCAATTCAAATTGCAATTTTGTTTCAATTTAAAAAGAGCTACTTTCCTCTGATCGTCTCATTAATATCTTTAGTAATGATATGGTATTTATTAAACCTTCTAATCCCCCAGTATAAAAGCTTTGGTGCTGCGTTAGCAGTAACTATCGTTTACTTTATACAACTTTTATTTACAATTATCTTTTATATCTACTTTAAAAAACGATCTAATGCCTATTAGATATCTTAGTTTAGTAATTCTATTGTCTGTTGTAATTTATCTGCCCTCAATAAATAATTTTTTTTCAGGAGATGATTGGTTTCACCTAAGATTAATTCAAATTGAGAATTTTTGGGAAATTTTTCAATTCTTTTCATTTTTACCAAATGAACATGCTGCAGCTTTTTATAGACCATTATCTACTCAGCTATTTTTCTTTGTATTTCATTATTTTTTTGATTTAAATCCAATTCCATATCATATTTTTTCAATTCTGGTGCTATTTTTTACTTATTTACTTATTTATAAAACTGCACTAGTTTTATTTAAAGATAAATTGGTATCTTGTTACTCTATCCTTTTTTATTCACTTTCTGTAACACACTTTACAAGACTCTATTTACTATCAGCGTTTCAGGAAATTTTGATGACTTTTTTTTCTATTTTAGCTTTCTACTTTTATATAACCTCAACTACTAAAAATTTTTTATTCTCAGTACTTTTTTTTATTTTGGCATTACTAAGCAAGGAGACTGCAGTTACCTTGCCTTTAATTATTGCAGTCTATAGTTTGCTTTGGAAAAAAATAGAATTAAAAAAAATAATTCCCTTTGTAGCTATTGCGGTTTTTTACCTATACTTAAGGTTTACTTTTTTTGGAATAGCTCAAGGAGACTCATATATTTGGGATTTTTCGCCACTTAAAGCTTTGAATACTTTATTTTGGTATTATAATTTTTCATTAGGTGTCCCGGAATTTTTAGTTGACTATGTTGCCTCTGGCTTACAAATCCTCCCAAGGTATTATGAATTATTTCCCTTCTGGTCTAAAGCTTTAATTTACCTTATCTTGAGCACAAACCTAATATTATTCTTGTTAGTTCTAAGATCAACTAAGTCAGTTCATAAGTTATTATTCCCGATACTACTTTTTATCTTAGGTTTGCTTCCAGTAATTTTCTTGCCTTTTCACAAATTCACACTTGAGCTTTCTTTGCCAATGATTGGTTTTAGTTTTTCCTTAGGTTTACTCATGAGTAGAGAGAAACTAAAAGTTTTAACAGTTTCTTTTTTGATATTCTTTATACTCTTAAATCTTTTGTCAAATTATCTTACCTTTAAGACTAACTATTCAGT
Organism: uncultured Gammaproteobacteria bacterium; assembly: GCA_964567705.1. GTDB lineage: Bacteria > Patescibacteriota > Microgenomatia > Daviesbacterales > UBA10151 > CAZMNS01. The sequence continues at coordinate 1,819 of CAZMNS010000001.1, forward strand.
CAATAGGGCAGTATTAGCTCTAAAAGTTTATGAATACTTTAGAGAAAATTACCCAGAGTACCCAAAGAGTAAATACTTTGAATTTACAAATGGTGGAATAGAATCTAGCGAGAATTGGGGAGTATCCAGACAGATTAGCCAAGCAATATCTAAATCAGATATGCATAGAGTGCTGTATAAGGATAAAAATATCCAGGTTTTTTTTGAGGATTTTGATGAGGAAAAACCACAAAATCTTCAGCCAATAAAAATAAATTCACTTGATTTTTTAATCGCCAAGTAGATGATCCAGAAAGTAATTAAACAAACTAAAAATCCTCTTTTTTTAAGTAGTATTTTAATGATTGTTGGCACCAACCTTGCAAGTTTTATAAATTACGCATATCACTTACTTATGGGTAGGTTGCTAGGACCAGTCCAGTATGGAGAACTAGTGTCTCTTCTATCGCTACTAGCTTTGTTAACGATGATTCCTTCTTCACTAAATATAGTAATAACTAAGTATGTATCAAGTGCAAGTTCCTTAACAAAGATTAGCAAATTCTTTAATTACTTTTTTAACAAAATAGTTGTTATTTTTCTTGTCTGTTTATTTTTTATTGTTACTTCCTCTACCTATATAAGATCTTTTTTAAATTTATCAAATAACTATTTTGTAATTATGATAGGAGTAGCATTTTCTTTAGCTGTTTTGTTAATTATTTTTCGCTCATTTTTGCAAGGGTTAACTAGATTTAAATCATATCTAAGTACGATTCTAGTTGAAAATTCTTTTAAAATTTTAATTGGGGTTCTACTTGCTTTTTTAGGAGTTGGTGTTTTTGGTGCCCTTCTTGGATTACTTTTTGCATTTTTGATAGCAATATTTTTATGTTTGTTTTTTTTACGCGACTTAAAAAAGAAAAATACTGATCAAAGATTTCCGGTAGAGTTTAATGAGCTTCTAAGTTTTTCATTTCCTTCAATACTATTTTCTATTAGTTTGACCCTGCTTTTTTCTGCCGATCAAATTCTAGTAAAGCATTTCTTCTCAACTTATGAAGCTGGAATTTATGGTGCTCTTTCTAATATAGGGAGAATAATCTTTTACGGAACAGGTCCAATAAGTATTGTGATGTTTCCTTTAATCTCGAATAAGTTTTCAAAGAAGCAAAACTTTAAAAAAACTTTTCTTTTTTCTTTTTTATTGGGATTAATGATATCTATCTTCTTAGTAGTTATTTATTATCTATTTCCCGAATTGATAATCAAATTAATGTTTGGTAAAGCTTTTTTAGAGAATTTTTATCTGTTAGGTAAGTTTGGAATTTTTATGAGTTTCTTAAGTTTGTCTTCAATACTGATGCATTATTTTTTTGCTATTGAGAAAACCAAAGTGGTAATTTTGCTAGTTTTTTCTGCTCTTATTCAAATTGTCGGTATAATTACTTTTCATAATAATATTGATAATGTGGTGAACGTTGCAATTTTAAATAGCGGAATTTTGCTAGTTATTCTTTTGCTCTATGCTCTTTATACATTAAGAAGATAAATTTTCCTTTACATCTTAAAAACAAATTGTATAATTTTTAATATGTCGCGACCATTGCTATCGGTTATTGTTCCTGCATACAAAAATGAACGTAAAATTGTTAAAGATTTAAAGAAAATTAATGAGGTATTAAATAACTTGCGCTATCGAACTGAATTAATTTGTGTGATAGACGGAACAGAAAATGATAAAACATATAAATATGCCTTTAACTTTGCTAAAAATAAAAAGAGAGTTAAAGTTGTAGGATACTCTATTAATAAAGGAAAAGGTTATGCTGTTAGATTTGGAATGGCAGAAAGTAAAGGTAGTATTATAGCTTTTATAGATTCTGGTTTGGATATTAACCCAAACGGATTATCAATGTTAGTTGAGCATTTTGAGTGGTATAAAGCAGATATAGTTGTAGGATCAAAAAGACATCCTGTTTCTAAAGTATTATATCCTTGGCAGAGAAGGCTTTTTTCTTTTGGTTATCAGATGCTAGTAAGATTATTATTTGGATTAAAAATTAAAGATACACAAGTGGGAATTAAGTTTTTTAAAAGAGATGTTTTAGAAAAAGTATTACCAAGGCTTCTTGTAAAAAAATATGCTTTTGATATAGAGATATTGGCGGTTGCTAATTATTTGGGATATAAAAAAATCTATGAAGCTCCGGTGGAGATAAAGCAAGATTTTGGAAAAAAATCAATTCTAACAAGTAAAAAGTTAACTAGTAGTGTACTTTCAATGTTGTGGGACACATTAGCAGTATTTTATAGGTTAAGGATTAAAAATTACTACAGCAGTCAAAATTTAAGAAAGTGGAAGTTTGATCCTGAACTTAATTTCAGGGTTAATACAGGTTAAAGATTGTGAATATATTAATTTTTTCCTGGAGAGGACCAGGTCATCCATATGCAGGTGGTGCAGAACTAGTTTCTCACGAACACGCAAAATCTTGGATAAAGAAGGGGCATAGCGTAACTTTGTTTACCTCCTATTTCAAAGGAGCAAAGCAAGAAGAACATTTAGACGATGTCAAAATTATCCGCTCAGGCCACGCTATTTTAATGGTTCAAATTAGAGCTTTTTTTTGGTACTTACTAATTAATAAAGAAAGGTTTGATGTAGTAGTTGATGAGTTTCATGGCTTGCCTTTTTTTACCCCAATCTTTGTAAGATCTAAAAAAATTGCTTGGATACATGAAATAGCTGGCAATGTTTGGAAATATAACTGGTTGCCATTCCCGATCAATTTAATTGTCTCCTTATTTGGGCCTACTTGTGAATTATTGATCTTCAAATTGTTTTATAAAAATACACCTTTTCTAACATTTGCTAACTCTATTAAGAATGATTTAATTGAGGTTGGGATAGCTGGAAAAAATATTAAAGTAATTAATCATGGAGTAAATATTCTAAAATCTAAAAAAAATAAAAACAAAACATTTACCGTTATTTTTTTAGGTGTACTTGCCAGAGATAAAGGTATAGAAGATGCATTACTTGCTGTAAAATTGCTTAAAGATAAAGTTAAAGACTTAAAATTCTGGATTATTGGAAAGGGTGAGCCTTCTTATACTACATATTTAAAGTCTAAGGTATCAAGTTTAGGTATTAAAAATATTACTTATTTTTGGGGATTTGTTGACAATAGAAAAAAATTTGATCTATTAAAAAAGTCTTCTGTATTAATTCATCCATCTTTGAGAGAAGGGTGGGGTTTAGTAGTAATTGAAGCAGCTGCAATGGGTACTCCAACAGTTGGGTATAATATTTCTGGGTTAAAAGATTCAATCCTAAATAATAAAACAGGGCTTCTTTGTAGGGAAAATAACCCAAAAGACTTGTTTAAGAATATAATGCTCCTATATGAAAATGACAGTTTATATAAAAAATTGTCAAGTAATTGTTTAAGTTGGAGCAAAAACTTTTCTTGGGATAAATCAACTAATAAAAGTTTAAATTTAATTTCAAATCTATGACGCCTCTTGTAACAATCTCAATCCCTACTTTAAACAGCCAAGGTACCCTTAAACTTTGCCTAGAATCTATAAAGAAGCAAAATTACAAAAATATAGAGGTAAATATAATTGATGGTGGCTCTATCGATGAAACAATAAATATTGCTAAAAATTTTAAGGTCAAAAAAATAATTCACTACAAAAAAGCACTTTTAGGTGCAAGATATGAAGGTGTAAAAATCGCCAAGGGTAAATATACCCTACTTTTAGATAGTGATCAAATACTTGAGAAAAATACAATTAGAAGATCAGTAGAGGTTTTTTCTAAGGAAAAAGTAGACATGTTAGCTTTGGAGGAGGCTGTGTACAAAGCAGATACTTTTATAGAAAAGCTTTTTAGTATGGATCGAAAATTAATTGAAGCAGTAAAGGATTTTAACCCTTCAACCTCAACCATACTGCCTAGATTTTATAAAACTTCACTTCTCAAAAAAACATTTAAAAAGATCCCCAAAAAAGCTTTAGAAGAGATAGGAGGGCAAGATCACGCAGTTATCTATTTTGAAATCTGGCAATTATCTCAAAAAATTGACTCCTTACCGAAAGCTGTTAAACATATTGAGCCAGACACTGTTTTAAAGTTAGCGAAAAAGTTTTTTAGGTGGGGAGAAAATAGTATTAATGAGGATTTTGGCAAATACAACCATCTTTTAACATTAAAGAGAGTTAAACTTAGAACTGGATCATTTAAGAAAGGACTAATTCAGGCAAGTTTAGGATCAATGCTATTACTTTTTTTAAAGGGATTTTTCCATATAATCGGATATTACTACGCTAAGCTAGAAAAGTTACTTTTATTAAATAAATGATTTCTATAATTGTTGTTACTAAAGATAGAAGTAACTTACTTAAAGATTGTTTGAAATCTATTAAACAATCAACATTTAAAGATATAGAAATAATTGTAGTTGACAACAACTCTTCAGATAATACACTTAAATTTTTAAAATCCTTAAGAAATCTAAAAATTATTTCTAATAAAATAAATGAAGGATTAGCTGGAGGAAAGAATAGAGGTGTTGTTAAAGCAAAAGGTGAATACGTTCTTTTTATTGATGACGATAATGTGATAGATAAAAATATGATTAAAAATTTATATCAAGCCTTTAGGAAAGACCCAGAAATTATTGCCTCATCTCCCTTGACATTCTATTTTATGGACAAAAAAAGAATATGGTTTGCAGGAGCAAAATTTAATCTTTTTACTTCCAAACCTAAATTTTTACACCAAATTCCTAAAGATGGAGAAATTATCGAATCAGATATTTTGCATAATGTATTAATGATTAAAAGGAGTGTTGGGGATGTAGTTGGCTGGTATGATAAAGAACTGGTTATGAATACTGATTTTGATTTTTTCGTTCGACTTAAAAGATCTTTTAAAGGGAAAAAAGTGCTAGTTGTTAGAAATGCAATCTCCTATCATAATATCCCTCTTCCACAAAATGATAAAGATCCCCTGAGAAATTTTGGGTTTTCAAATGAGTTAAGAGTGTATTATTTTGCTCGCAATAGAGGGTTACTAATGAAGAGATTTGCTCCAAGACTAAATCTGTTAATATTTATTTTTTTATTTTACCCATTCTTTACTCTTTATTATGCCTTTCAAGTAATTCGCTTTAAAAGATTTGACTTTTTAATAGCTCACTTAAGAGGAACTATTGATGGGTATAAGTATATATTTTTTAACTCTCTTAATAATTCCTATTTTAAGAAATGAGAATTATAGTTCATCAGTCTCCTCCAATTTGGTGGGATAGTTTAGTAGAAAAAAATGATGGGTTTTTTACTTCTAGCTCACTGTATGCTGATCTTTTTAAATCTTTAAATATTGGCCAGGGTAAGTTCATTGAAATTTCTGAAGGTAAAAAAAAATTAATGCTAGTATTGCTAATTGACAGTTTAATTGGAGGGCAGATATTATTGTTTATTCCCAATCCTTTTTTAAAACTATTACTTAAAATCCCGTTCTTAAGAAGTTTAAATATGCACTTACAGCCGGTAATTTTAGATAAAAAATTACTTAAAAATGAGAAAAAGTTAGAAATGTTAAGTCAAAATTTTGTAAAATTTATAATAAATTTATCAAATAAAGAGCGAATAAATATTTTGCCAGCAGATTTTATCATATTTAAAAATAGTAGTTCTTCCCAAAAAATTATAAATAAAAATAAACAAGTACTTTCTCAAATAGGAACTACCAGGTTAAATTTAGAAGGAAAAAATGAGAAAGATTTACTTTACAAGATATTTGCAGAACCAGTAAAAAGACAGATTCGAAAAGCACAAGACTTAAATATAATTATCAAAGAAGACTTAGGTCCAAATTTCTTTAAGGGTTTGAAAGAGTCATTTGTTAGTAATAATTTAGCTATTAGCCATATCAAATATTACATTAACTTAAAAAAAAAGTATCCAGAAAATATTAAATATCTTGTAGCCTTATATAAGAAAAAGATATTAGCTGGGTCTGGGTTTATGTTCTATGGAGAAACAATCCTAGAATTTAGTATGTATACAACACCTTATGGAAGAGAGCACAAACTGCCAGGAGGGGACTTAATTAAGTGGAATATTTTGCAATATGGGCTACAAAATAATTATAAAATTTATGATTTTAATATGATATCAGTAGATAAGGATTTAGATCAAAAAGTTAGAAATATTAATTTTTACAAGCTTAAATGGGGTGGAGAAATCATATATGGATTTAAGTTGGAAAAGCTCAATCAAGCAATGAAAATTTTTCAAAAAATTAAATACTTAACTCTAGGAATGTAAATTATGCAAAATATTGACTATTGGAATAGTGAAGAATCTGTTAGAAGATATGCCAAAATGAAGTACAAACTATTTGACATCGAGTCTAAATTTATTAGTAAGGCATTGATAATTTTAAACAAAAAGCCTTCACAGTTGAAGTTTTTAGATCTGGGATGTGGCGGAGGAAGAACTACCGTACCGCTAAAAAGAATAGGGTTTAAAGTTATAGGAGTTGATATTGCAGAAAATTTAATAAGAACTTTAAAAAAGAATTTTCCTGATATAGATGCAAAAGTTGGAGATGCTGCAAGCTTAAATTTTGAAGATAATACTTTTGATATAGTCCTATTTAGCCATAACAGTATTGATTGCCTCTATCCTTATAAAAATAGAGAAAACGCTTTCAAAGAGATAAATAGGGTTCTAAAAGAAGGTGGTATATTTATTTTTTCCTCCCATGTGTTTAATTTTATTCCTTTTAGTATTCCAGTTTTTAAAAATATTATTTTCAATTTCAAAAGATGGAATAAACTTCTAAAAAGCGGATATTATAGGGAATATATGGACGATGGAAATGTTGTAGAGATTTACAGCAGTTCATTTTCAGAGATAAAAAAAGAATTAAATATACATAATTTTTCTTTATATAAACATAGCAGGGTAATTAATAAATCGAGCAATTTTATTCTGACCTTACTTAGAAGTTTTTTAAATTGGGAGAGATATTATTTAGTAATTAAAGATGCAAATAAGTCTAGGTAAGTATCCTTACAACAAAGATTGTGCTCTAACCATAACTATTGATGATCTACATCCAGAGTCTAAAGAAGATTTAGAAGGTCTAGATTTTGGGTATGATTTTAATGATACCTTCTGGAGAGAGATCAAAAAAATGTTAAAGTTTAATCCAGATATAAAGCTTAATCTATTTACTGTTGCTAATTGGATAGATAGATCAGACTTTCCTGCAGGTTTATTTTTTCCTTTGAGAAAATTACTTAGGATTAGAAGATCTTATCCAGAAAACATTTTTAATATAAGTAATAAAAAATATCAAGAATGGATAAGTAAATTAAATCAAAGATCCAGGAATATAGACTATCTCTTACACGGTTTAACACATCATAATTCAAATAAAAAAGTTTTTCCTAGTCAGGAATTTAAATTACTTTCTAAGGATGAAACAGAATATAGGATAGATGAAATGATTAAAATATTTAACTCAAGCAAACTAAAATATGAGTTAGGATTTAGACCGCCAGGATGGGCTAAAAATAATTATCTCAATAGATATTTATCAAAACTAAATTTTCTATACACAGCTTCTTTAACAGACTTTGAGAAAATAGATGAAGTAAATATTAATCCTAGTTTAAACTATAAATTACTAGAATTTACAGCTAACTGCTATTCATATCAACTTGAAAGAGCTATAGCAATTGCTAGAAAAAAAGGGATAATCATTATTCACACCCATATTGCTAAAACAATATTTAATCTTAAATATGTAAACAAAAAATTTGCTGAGGAAGTTTTAAGAGTAATTAGAGAAATTGAGCATCAAACTTTAAATCACATCTGGTTTGCAACATTAAGTGAAATAGCAAAGTTTTATTATGCTAGAAAAAAAATAGAGATAAAAATTATTAGCGAAAAAAAAGTAGAATTAATTAATAATTCCCAATTTGACTTAAGCGGTCTATCTTTAAAGATTAACAATAAGTCTTTTGTCATTAGTTTAATTAAAGCAAGTTCCAAATACACCTTAGTTTTATCCAGAAAATTAGATGAGTCAAAAAAAGTATCAATTGTATTAACGGTATTTAATGGAGAGAAAAATATTCTTAATGCAGTTAATTCTTTAGTGAATCAAACATATAAAAATACAGAAATAATTGTAGTAGATGATGGTTCAATAGATAAAACTCTAAATTTAGTAAAAAATTTTAAAAGAAAAACTTTTGATAATAGAATAAAAATAATTCATCAGCAAAATCTGGGAAGAGCTGCTGCTAGAAATAACGGATTTAAAAATTCCACTGGAGAAATTATTGCCTTTTGTGAAGATGATGCAATTTATGATAAGGACTACATTTTTTATTCTGTTAAAAGTTTAAGTAAGGATAAAAAAATTGCAGGTTTAATAGGACCTTATTATGTTTTAAATAAAAATGACAGTTTATTTACTAGGATAAAAGATATAGAAAGACGAAGAAATTTTGTTAATTATAAACCATTTTCATGCTGGGTATATAAGAGAAATGCATTTGTTAAAGCTGGTTTATTTAAAGAACAGCTTGAGTTTGTTGATGACATTGAACCGGGAATTAAGCTTAAACAGCTGGGTTACAAATTAGTATTCGAACCAAAAGCTAGATGGCTCCATATAGAACCACCCCAATTTTTTAAATATTTGCGCAGAAAATATAGAGGTGGATTAGGTTTATCTATGCTTCAAAAAGCGAGATTAAGAAACAGGATCGTCCCTATAAAATATTTAATCTTTTTGTTAACTCTTCTTATGTCAGTTCTGCTTATTTTACTTATTAATCCTTTAGGTATTATATATATAAGTATTTTATTAGTTCCTTTTATCTTACTTATTAGATTAAAAGATATTTTAAAAGTAAGAAATATTACAAATGAACCAATAGCTATCATCGTACTTGGGATATATATAGAGTATATTTGGTGGTCTGCAACCTTCTTAGGTTATGTTAGAGGGTTATTTATGAATATAGAAGAGTTAAATTTAGCTCTCAAAGGTCGTTAAATAAAATTTATGAATCTTCTGTTTATTTTTAAAAAAAGTGCTTGGCTGTTTATTATTTTTGTTTTAGCCTTTGCACTTAGATTTTACAGAATAAATGTTAACACTCCTCCTCTTTATGTTGATGAAGTTTCTAGTAAATATTTAGCCCTTCCTTGGTATCTCTCATCACCTAATCTAACTGACGCTTTTTTTAATATTCTCTACAGCCCTTTTAATTTAGTGTGGCTTTTTGGCTTCAATCCACTAGGAGTAAGGCTACCCTCAGTAATTTTTGGAAGTATTTCTGCATTTTTTATTTATTTATTTGTAAAAGAAATACCCCTTAACTTAAGTAGGAATAGAAGTACTTTAGTAGCAATAGTTACTTTTGGGTTAGTTGCTATTTTACCGTGGCATTTTATGATAAGTAGACTCGGATTTTCGGCAATTTCTATTTTATTAATCTTACAGTCATTACATTTTTATTTTTATTTTAAAGCAAAATCTACCAAGGGATATCTTATATCTATTCTTTTTTTACTTTTAGGTATTTTTTGTTATCCATCACTAATAATAATTGCACCATTTATAATTGCTTGGATCATCTTCCTTATCCTAAAAAAATTTAAAATTTCTAAAGTTGCAGCAATAGGTATTATTTTAATTTCAGCGATATTGATAAGTGGCTTTTTCTTTTTAAGGTATGGAGGATTTGCTAGTCACAACAGGGGCTTAGATCTAGTTATTTGGAATGATGTCAACACAACCTCAGACTTTAATTTTTACAGAGGATATGCCAGACTGTCTGAGCCTTCAGTATTCTCATTAACAATCCCACCTGAAGATTTATTAAGTAAGATCTATTTTAATAAATATACTTCAGTTTTCCATGTATTTATAAAAAATTATCTTTCTTTCTTTTCTGGTGATTTCCTCTTTTTAAAAGGAGATCCGATTTTGCGACATTCAACAGGAACAACAGGAACCTTTTATCCAATTCTGTTCCCTTTTATGATTTACGGTGCCTATTATTTCTTTAAAAATAGTAATAAAAAACTTTCAGTATTTATTTTACTTTGGGTTATTCTTTCTCCGGTTCCAGCAGCAATCTCAAAAGATGGCTCCCAATATTTACTAAGAGTTCTAACAGTAATGCCAATACTAAGTTATTTTGCCGGATTAGGACTAGTTAATTCATTAAATTTTTTTAGTCAATTTAAAAAACTTTATGTTTTTTTCATTAGTTTAACTCTTTTCTTATCTGCTTTTTATTTTTTCTTTAACTACTACCATGTTTATCCTTTTTTTGGAGGGAGAAGTTATGAATATGGTTTTAAGGAAGTTTCAGACTTTCAATTAGAAAATAATCTATCCCCACTTTTAGTAATTTGGGATGGGTATTATCCGCATTATTATTTTCGATTTTGGCAGGCAGAGAGAATAAATAAATACAAACTTAGTCCAATTTCTGAGGTAGTCATTAATAACGATAAATATTTTATTGCCGGAGATAATTTATACTTTTCTTACCCTAAGTCAGAAAATGATTTATATCAGATTATGAATGCAGTAAGTGTAAGTTATGTCGCTATTCCAATAGATTACTTAAATAAAAACAGTGAATTTAAGTTATTTAAGCAAAAACCTTTAAAGGTAATAAATTATCCAAGTCAAGACCCAGCTTTTTATATATTTAAAAATGAAATTTAGTGTACATACTGTTGTTAAAAATGAAGACCAGTGGATTTGGTATGCAATAAACTCTGTTTTACCATATGCAGAAAAAATTTATATTTATGATACTGGTTCATCTGATAAAACTGTTGAAATAATTAAGTCTATAAGCTCTGACAAAATTAGTTTTGAAGAAAAAGGAGAAGTTGATAAAAAAGGATTAACAAAATTAAGACTAAACCAACTTAGGAAAACTAAAACTGACTGGCTTTTAATTTTGGATGGAGATGAGATTTGGCCAGAAAAAGAATTCAAAAAACTAATTAATGTAGCAGATAAAGCTCCTAAAGAAATTGTTGCTCTTTTTAATAAAACTAGAAATTGCATTGGAGATGTTTTTCATTATCTTCCTGATAATATGGGAAATTATAAAATTGGAGAAAAAAAAGGTAACTTAAATATGAGATTGATTAGAAAAACAGATGACTTAACTATTAAAGGTGAGTATCCTCTTGAATTCTACACCAATCAAAAGGGACCCTTACAACTACAAACAGACAATTTAAAATTTGTAGATTGCTGGTATTTGCATACCACTTATCTAAAAAGGAGTAGTTTTGACTCTAATAAAACTTCAGGCAGTTTAGGTAAAAAAAAGATTTGGATTAAGGGATTAAAAATGAGCAGCTCGAAGTTACCTAATGTTTTTTTTCAAGAAAAATTAGAGATAGTTCCTGATCCTCTTAAGAAAAGGAACTTATTCTATGAAGTTTTAGCTGGAGCATTAAATCCTATTCTTAATTTAAGAAGAAAGATTGTATGAAGTTAGGAACTTTTAGTTACTTTCTTGTTTTCTTGCGTTTAACTGTTCATCTAATAATTTTAATTCTCACTCAAT
>CAZMNS010000001.1:13455-29578 GCA_964567705.1 uncultured Gammaproteobacteria bacterium
GTTTGGCCGGAGATGATCCTTTATCCTTATTTTATGTTAAATGGTTTTGAGCTTTATAGAGATATTATTAATCCTTACTTTCCTTTTTTAAATTTAATTCTGGCTGGATATTTTAATCTGGTGGGAATTTCAGTTTTGAATCTTAAAATCTTTACTTTTTTTGTAGTTTCAATCACTGATTTATTAGTTTTTTATATCTCTTTAAAAATTACTAAAAAGATAAATTTAGCTTTACTTTCTTTGGTTGCATATATAATGATGCAATATTTATATGGAGGTAATGGCTTATGGTTTGAAATTGTAGTTACACCTTTTATATTAGCTGGTTTAAATACAATCTATTTTGCTAATAATTTAAAGACATTATTAATTGGATCTATTCTTTTAAGTTTAGCTTTTTTAATTAAACAAAACGCAATTTTCTTTTTTCTTCCACCACTAATTTTGTTTCTAAAAGAACATTCTTTTAAAAAAATAATCTACCTAGCTATTCCTGGTCTAGCTACAGTTATACTTTTACTTTTTTATCTTTTTCAAAAGAACTTAATAAATGATTTCATTCACTGGACAATACTTCTTCCCATAAGCTTTTCTTCTCAGCCAGGCTATCTTAATTTACCAGTCTTACGTCAGATACTTTTATCATTGATTCCACTTGTTTCGCTATTTGGGACGTTAAAATTAAAAAACAATTATTATTGGATTATAAGTTTATTTATAGCATATATATTTATTTTTCCAAGATATGAAAATTTTCATTTACAGATTTTAGTTGCTATTTCAGCTCTTTTTATTCCATTGTTAAACAAGAAGGTACTACTTTTTATCTTGGTTACTTTTTTTACTTTGTTTGTTATGAGGATTGGCAAAGATTGGAAAGCAGAAGACAGATTTATTGATGACAATATGATGAAATTATCTTCTAAAATATCAGAGTATGAATCAGTATATTTACTTAATAGTCCAGAGTTAGCTTACTTTTATGCTAAAAAAACACCTCCTAAACCTTGGGCTACTAATTTCCCTTGGTATTTTGAACAGGTAAAGTTTCAGGAAAAGTATATTGAGGGTTTAAGAATATATAAACCTGACTTTATTATAGTAGGAGATAAAATTGGAGGAAACAAGTTTGATCTAGGGAATTATTATCCTGAAAATGTCTGGAATTACATTCAGGCAAATTACCAAATTTCTGAAATATATAATCAATATCAAATCTACAAAATTAAAAAATGAGAGATAAAAGACAAGTAATTATAGAAAAACAGCTGAAAATAAAAGGAGATTATCAATTTAAAGCTTTAAATAGCAAAAATTTTATAAGGTCCAATTGGCATAACAATAAGTTAGTTGCGCTTGATTATATTATTAATCCTACAAAATATATGAAGATTTTAGATCTAGGATCTGGTTCAGGAAATTTTGAAATATTTTTTGCCAAAAAAGTAAGTAAGATTATTGCCCTTGATTATCACGATGATGCAGTTAACTTTTTAAAGAAACTTCTTAAGAGAAAAAAAATAAACAATGTAAGTGTTAAACTTTTTGATATTACTAATTTAGAAAACTTTACTCCATCCTCTAAATTTGATTTTGTGGTTTTATGTGATGTAATCGAACATCTCCATTTAAATAATATTAATACTTTGATTAAAAATTTATTAAAATTAGTGAATCCTGATGGCAAGGTTGTAGTTGTAACACCTAATTATAGAAGTAGCTGGATTGTAATAGAAAAATTGATGGATATTTTCCATATCTCTCCTCATTTGAAGGGAGATCAACATCTTTTTGCATTTGATCAAGATAGTTTAAAAAAAGTTTTGAAAAAAAATGGGTTTAAAATAGAATCAATTAATTCATTTAATCTATTTTCATTCCTTATTCCATTTCAATTTTTATCTAAAATATGTTGCTTGCTAGAGATAAAATATTTTAATAACTTGGGAAACTTATTAATTGCTAGCGTGAGAGTGAAATAAATGTTTTCTGTCTTTCCAAAAATATTTATATTAATTTTAATATTGGGAAATCTTTTTATTCTTTCACCTTTTTTCTTAAATCCTGCTAATTTAGTTTTAAGAAATGGTGATTATAGTGACTATGTTTGGCCCAATTATTTTTTTATAAGATCAGCGATTTTAAATTATGGACAAATTCCTCTTTGGAATCCTACCCAGCTTTCAGGTATTCCAGAAATAGCTAATCCAGGCTCTGCATTGATTTACCCATTAAATGCAATTTCCTTGGTATTTCCTTTAGAGTTTTCTATAGTAGTGCTAATTTTACTTCATACTTTTTTTGCTGGAATTTTTTTATATCTGATTGGAAAAGAGGTTTTTAAGTGGGAAAGCTTAAATTCTTCTGTTCTAGCTCTTGTTTTTTCGCTTTCTCCGTATTTATGGAGTAAATTTGCAATCGGTCACTTATCCGTAGGTTTCGCTTTATGCCTGATAGCACCAATTATTTACTTTTCTTTGAAGTTAATCTATCAAAAAAATAAAAAAAATATTCTACTACTAGGGTTATTCTTAGCATTTTTATATTTAAACCATCCAACAATCTGGGTTTATACTTTAATATTTGGAAGCTTTTTGATTTTATATTTAATACTTATACAGAAAGTTTTTTATAAAATATCTTATTTTTTCCTTGCATATCTTGTTACTTTGATATTAATTTCTCCGATATTATTTTTGCATTTGCAAGCTTCATCTCTAATTTCTCGTTCTAACTTAAGTTTGACTGAAACATCATTACCAATTTGGAGTATTACCCGATTTGTTGAGAGCACTCTAATTCCATCTAATTTGTTAAAAGATATAGAAACTGAAACCTGGCTCTACCCTTCCTTAATTGTTATTATATTGTCTATTTTCGGGTTTACTAAATTGCCAACTAAATTTAAGATACCCTTTTTTATTGTAATTTCTTTGACTGTATTAATTGCACTAGGTAATAGAACTCCTGTTTTTTTAATTTTAAGAGAATTTCTTCCAGGATTTTCTTATCTTCGAATCTCAACAAGGGTATGGTTTGTTTTAATATATTCCGTTACTTTTCTAGCAGCTTTCGGATTAACTAAAACAAATCCTAAATTTAAGTACTTATTAGTTATAGTTATGCTTTTAGATTTATTAATATTTTCAACAATTCGAGTTTGGTTTGTACCAGATGTTATGAAATACAAAGTTAATGATGACTTAATACCTTTACTTATCGAAGATAGAGATTTTAGGTATTATTGCACTAACCGATGTTTATCCCAAAGAGAAACCCTTCCAAGAAGTATTAGGTCTGCTGATGGTTATCATTTATTTTTAATCAATCACTATAATAAAGCTATATCTGACGCAGGTGGGTTTTCACAAACTGCATATACTGGGAATATCCCAAGTTATGAAGTTGCTGATGCACAACCTAATGCTAAAGATTTAGGAAAATTTAATGTTAAATATTTAATTTCAAGACAGGATATAACTGATGAGAATTTTAAGAAAATAAAATCTAGCGGAGAATATAGTTTATATCTAAATGAGTTAGCAAAGGAAAATTATTATTTTGAAAATGAAGTAAAAAATAGCTTAAGAGTAATTTACGAATCACCAAATGAAATTATTTTTGAAAGCAATGGAGAAGAGGATAAGTTAATGATTGCTAATACATATTATCCAGGTTGGAATGTCTATATAGATAATAAAGAGTCAGCAATAAATACTGAAGAATGGGCAATGAGTGTTTTAATTCCTCAGGGGAAACATATAATAAAGCTTAAGTTTGAACCATTTAAAGACTTTAATATTAAAGACCTTTTAGCGAATAGATTTTAAATGGAAGTTTATTATTTGAGACTTCAGGAAGATACTTACTTAAGCTCAAATTCATTTGATCAAATTGCTCATCTTTCCAAAGAATGTAATAATCGATATTGTGACTACTTAAAATTTTAATTAGCTCTTTAGTATTTTCATAATTTCCTGTTTGCCCAAAATATCTGCTATTTGTGTGATAAGAAATATAGAGTGTTTTTCTTCCGTACTTATTGGTTGCTAAATTTTCCTTATTAATTCCCATCTCTTTTAAAATATTAGCAGTGTCAAAATATTCTTTAGACTCATAAAGGTGGGTGGTTAGGTACCACAGAGGGTAAACTATAAATGACAAAATAAATAAGACTTGAGATATTTTAAGTAAGCTATCTTTTATATTGATATTTTCTAATTGGTAAATTGCTAAAATAAGTAAAAGAATAAAGATAGGCCAAAGGTAGCGGATCTCCACATTTATTAAGTTATAGCCGAATAAATAAATAGCACTTGAGACGATAATATAAAGTAACATTGAACGCTTTTTTAAAGGCAGGTTTTTTTTCCAAAAAGAATAAATAGTTCTTAAAATAATAATTAATGAAAATATGGAAAAGGTTTCTAAATGGATAAATGTTGTTAAAAGATTTTTTCTAAATAAAAAGAACTGGTACTTTAAGTCCTGAGGATTGGTTAAGGGGTTAAAGTAAGTTACGTTCTCAAAAGATGGATCTTCCCACACACTGATGGCTGTCTTATTTGGTGGAGCAATTATCCTATTTGTATCAAATGGTTGTCCAGTATTGATGGGTCCAAAAATTGCTAAATTATATCTGCCTGAGTTTCCAAATGTAAGGTAATCATATTTATTACTTAAAAGATAAATCCATGGGGAAACCAAAATAAAAAATACAAATAAAAATATTACAGCATGCTTTATAATTTTTGTTAAAGCTGCTCTTTTTTGTAAATAAAAAATAGTATGAATTACAGAAAAATTTACTAAACAAAAAATAAAGGCATACTCTTTTGAAAAGTACGCTAAAGCGGCAGTTAATCCCGCAAGAGCGGGCCACTTAATACTTTTAAAATATAAAGGTTGATAAAGAATTGTAAAGTGCAATATTAAAATAGTTGTCAGTAATAAATCTGGAGTTGTGGTATAAAGGGCAAAAAAAACTAATTGAATTGAAAGGACAAAAAGGGCAATATTTTTATTATTTGCTGAGATTTTAAACAAATCAAGAAATTTATTTGCGATCACCAATAATCCAAGCCCTGAGAGCAGCAAAACTAATTTTGCAGATAGCAATGGATCTACTTTTAAAAAGATAAAGGGAGTTAAAAGTATTGGAAAGAGTGGACTCCATAAGCCGTTTACTGCATTTTGAAAATCTCCTTGTAGATATTTTTTTGCTAAACTTATATAAGATATTCCATCTGGATCTATTTCAAAACGGTGAAAATAAAGAAAAAATCCAGAGAGTAATATATAAAACAAAATAATGTATAAAAAAATATTTTTTTTAAAAATCCTAGGATCCATAATTATAGAATATGTTATACAACCAATGAGCTGCAAGCAATTAAGATGGTTTTAAATTCTAAGCTTAATTTTATTGTAATAGTTTTAGTAGTTTTCTACTTAGTTTTTTTTTTTTTTTACTCCCTAAAAGCCCATTTTGAACTGTCTCAATTTACTGAACCTGTAGATAAAACATACAAAAGTGACGAACTCTCATTTCTTAAAACCTTTTATTTAATGGAAAAGGGCTTTAATTATTATCAAGCATTTTATACGTCACGGCTTAATATGGTTGAACAAGATAAACTCGGTCAGGATCTATTTACTTGGAGGATGCCGACAATTTTTTACTTTTGGAGTTTGATGGCAAATAATGGTGAACAAATCTTCTTATTATTTACTTACCTTTGTTTACTTTTTATCTTATTTACTTTTATTTTTATTTCTAGAATATTTAATGGGAAAACTGCAGCAGCTTCCATTGGGTTTCTGATCCCCTACCTAAATGACACTTTTAGATATAAAACAGCTTTCCTATTTACTGAGTGGTGGGGATTTTTCTTTTTCTTTTTTGGACTAGTATTACTAGAATACAAAAGAAAGATACGTGCAGTTATATTCTTAAGTCTAGCAGCGCTTACAAGAGAGCTTTTTTTTATTCCTCTATTTTTTTTACTTGTTTTTAATATATTTTTAAAAAAGGATTTCAAGATCTTTTTAAGTGCAGTTTTAATTTCAGTTTTTGGATATATAGTGCATTTTTATTTTGTTAGCCAGATGTTTTCAGGAGAACAAAACTTTAGTCTTTTAAATAGATGGCATTTTTATGAGTTAGATAACTTAAGGACCCAAATCTCTTTTTCAATGAGAGACTATGTTTATAGCGGTTTAAAAACGCATTATTTATTTGTTTTTTTTGGACTAATCTCTTTAATAGCGAACGCTGTTATTTTTAAAAAAACAGTAGTTATCTATATACTAGTAACTGTTGCAAGTTTATTATTGATCCTACCTATGATATCTATAAAAGAAAATGATTATTGGGGAATAACCTATATGCCACTTATTTTAATAAGTATTCCATTACTTTTAAATCTATACCCAGTAATAAATCAATACATATCTAAAAAATAAATGAAAATTGCTATTTTAAGTAGATATCAAAATAAAGTTCAAAGAGGAGTAGAGACTTTTGTTTTAGAGCTTAGTAAAAGACTAGAAAAAAATCACCATGTAGAAATTCTTGTAGGAGCTGACAGCGACTCGCTTACAAAGGTGTTAAAAGGTAAATATGATTTAGTCATGCCTTTAAATGGCCGGCTCCAGGCATTAAAAATGTCTCTAGGCAGATTAATAGGCGGATACAAATTAGTTATTGGAGGACATAGTGGTATAGGTAGAGATGATATTTTAAATATAGTTTTAGCTAAGCCTGATCTATTTGTTGCTTTAACCGAGTTTCAAGCAAAGTGGGCCAGAAAATGGGCTTGGGGAAGTAAAATCGTTAAGATATCAAATGGAATTGACCTAAATAGGTTTTCTCCTAATGGTAAAAAGAAAGAACTGGGACTTAAGAAGCCAATTATTTTATCCGTAGGTGCCCTAACTTGGTATAAACATCACGAGAGGGTAATAGAAGCTACCTCTTTAACCCAAATTGGTTCTGTTTTAATACTTGGTGATGGAGATATGAAAGATAAGTTAAAAGAAAAAGGAAAGGAGAAATTAGGTAGTAGGTTTAGAATCATGAAAGTAAATTATGAAGAATTACCAGCCATATACCGCAGTGTTGATGTATTCACTCTGCCCTCTTGGGAAAGAGAAGCTTTTGGGATAGTATATTTAGAGGCAATGGCCTCTGGTTTGGGGGTTGTGGCTCCTGATGATGAGTCGCGAAGGGAAATTGTTGGTAAGGCAGGGCTATTTGTGGATACTTCGGATAGAGCAAAATATATGAATGCATTAATTGAAGCAATAAATAAAAATTGGGAAGATATACCCCGCAAACAAGCAGAAAAGTATTCGTGGGAGAAAGTTGCAAAGGAGTACGAGGATTGTTTCAAGCAGTTAGTTTAAGTTTCAAAAAATATTATCTGCTACTGCCTATTTTTTTGTCTTTAACTATTCTTTTAATAAATGCCAATAAACCATTTATAGGTCACCATGATTTTGTTGGTGCGATGCAAGGCAGTATTGCAAAAAACTACTATAAGCATGGATTTTTTACGCTAAAATTTGGTCAAACTCCAGACCCAATTAAAGATGTAAAAAATCATATATCTTTTTATACAAACTATTTACCATTAATGCCAGTTCTAATTACTTTTTCTTACTATTTCTTAGGGATAAATGAGTTTGCAGTAAGGGTTGTCCCGATAACTTTATCCATAATTAGTTTACTTTTTTTTATTTTAATTATTGAAAAGCTTTGGGATAAAAAAACTGCTTTATTTGGATCATTATTTTTTATCTTTAATCCTATGTTTATCTATTTTGGAAAATTGCCAGCTCCTGAAATTGGAGTAATACTGATGAGTTTAGTTACAATTTATCTTTATCTTTTATGGCTCAATAAGCAAAGATTCAAACTTTTATGTTTAATGTTTTTGTCTATTTTGATAGGCGGGTTGTTTGGATGGCCAATTGTTTATATTGGCCCATTAATTGTTATACACAGCATACTTAGTAAAAAATTTAATAAAAAGATCTTACTAATTTTAGTTGCTACGATACTTGTTCCAATTTTGCAGTTTTTACATATTTATATTCTTTACGGAGAAATTAGCTCAAAAAACCTAGAACCCTTAAGAAATAGATTGCTAACTAGTAGTTTGAGTTTTGGAGGTGAGGATTTTACTTTTCTTAATTATTTAAAACAGCAGATCTCTTGGTTACAGGCCTACTATACTAGAATAGGCCTTATTTTATCGGCAATATCCCTGCTTTTTTTACTTAGAATAAAAAGATCATCTAAAGAATACCTAATTTTACTTTTCTTAATGTTTGGTTTAGCCCATCTCATATTATTTAGCCAATATGTATTTGTACATGATTTTTTAAATATTTATCTTCTTCCTTTTTTTGCCTTATCTGCCGCTTTAGGACTACTTAGGTTTTTACATTTTTTTAAGTCTAATCAAATAAAAGCTGCGCTCTTAATTCTTATAATGATGCTATTTTTTACTGAAAGGATTGAGTTTAGTAAAACTCTGCTTTTAACAAGCTTCAACAAACAAGGAAAAGAGGTTGCAACTATCTTAAATACTCTCCAAGATCAAGATGATCAAGTTGTGATTATTTCGGAGAGATTTCAATCTTTTTATGGAATTTTTGCTAAGTATTATTCTAATTTTAGTTATAGAGTGATAGAAGAAAAAGACCTTACAAGTCTAAAAGAAACTGATAAATATTTAATTTTTTTTGATGAAGATATAAGAGATAGAAACTTGTATAATCGTTTAGTTTTTAAGAATTCCTATCGAAAAATAAATGATTTAACAATTGTTTTCTTAAAAAAATGATGACTCCTAAATACAAAAATTGTTTAATCTGTTCTGGTGAAAATAGATTCTTTATCTTGACTAGTGAATTCAAGATTTATAAATGTAATAACTGTGGGTTAGGATACACAAAAAATTTATCGGCTCAAAATAAAAGTTATCACCGAGATGAAAATTATTTAGCTGAGGAAGATTTATTTAAAAATATATTTCAAAAAAGAATTAAAATTATTAAAAGATTTTTACATAAAGGAGCAGTTTTAGAAATAGGTTGCTCAACAGGGCTAATGCTTTTCTTACTTCAAGAAGAAGGGTTTAAGGTAATGGGAGTTGAACCATCCAAATCTTCAGCTAAAGCTGCTCAGGAAAAAGGGATAAAGGTATTAAATAATTTTTTTGAAAAAGTGAAATTAAGAAGTAAGTTTGACTTAATTTTATTAAATCATACTTTGGAACATCTGAATAATCCTGTAGAAGTGATTGGAAAACTAGCACAACTAAATTCTAAGAACGGTTTTTTATACATAGATCTTCCAAATTTTAATAGTTTGTCTTTAAAATTATTGAAAGGAAATTGGCCTCACCTCTTACCAAAGGAACACTTATGGCATTTTACTGATAAATCACTAAGTTTATTACTTTCCAAATTTGGATATAAAATAGTATATGTAGAAAAATCTTCTGGAATATGGGATTTAAATAATCCTACTAAAGAGATATTTACAGCATTTTTTAATATGAAAAAAAGATTATTTAATGAACTGATTACTGCTTTACCTTCTTTGATAGTAAGTAGACTAAGTATGGGTTCAGATTTAATGGTGATAGCGAAAAAAGTTGAATAAATTATGAAAGCTTCCGTCATTATTCCAGCATATAACGAAGAAAAAGCAATTGAAGAATGCTTATATTCATTAGTAAAGCAAAATTATAATGATTTTGAAATTATTGTTGTTGATGATGGTTCAAAAGATAAAACAGTAGAAATTGTTAGAAAATTTAAGGAGGCTAGGTTAATCCAACAAGACCATCTAGGTCCAGCAATAGCGAGAAACTTAGGAGTTAAAAACTCAAGAGGAGAGATATTAGTTTTTGTTGATGCTGATATGATTTTTGATAAAAATTTTTTAAAAGAGTTGATAGAACCAATTTCAAAAACTAAAATAATAGGAACTTTTAGTAAACAGGAGTTAGTACTAAATAAAGATAATATTTGGAGCAAATGTTGGAATATAAATAAAAATATTTCCACAAATAGGATGCATCCAAAAAATTATCCCGATACTCAAAGCGTTTTTAGAGCAATTTTAAAAAGTGAATTTCTAAAAACCTCAGGTTTTAAACCAATAGGTTATGTTGATGATTATACACTTTCAGAACAATTAGGAATTCAAGCTGTGGCTGTTAAAGGAGCAATTTTTTATCATCGAAATCCAGAAACTCTAAAGGAAGTTTACAATCAGGCAAGATGGATTGGCAAAAGTGAATATAAAAGGAGAAAAATAAAAAATGAAACTTTGATGAAATTTATTATGATTTTTCGCTATAATTTTTTATTTTCCTTAATTAATGGAATTAGAAAAGCTGTTAAATACAATTTAGTTGAATTTTTAATTTTTAAAATAATTTTTGATTTTGCAATTACGATCTCTCTACTAAAATCTTTTTTCAAAGAACAACTCTATAAATGATAGTTTTTATTACTTTTTTAGGCTTATTTTTGAGATTAATTTCTTTAGATCAATCACTTTGGTTAGATGAGGCTATTACTGCAACAATAGCCAGAGATTTATCTCTAAATGAAATTTTTAAAAATTATTTACCTTTTGATAACCACCCACCTCTTTATCTTTTACTTATTCACTTTTTGCTTAAAATACTTCCAGCAACAGACTTTGTTGTTAGAGCTCCCTCAGTACTTTTTGGAACCCTGACAATACTCACAATTTATTTTCTAGCAAAAGAGCTTAAAAGTAAAAAAATTGCTTTAATCTCTAGCTTACTATTAGCTACCTCTCCACTACACATATATTATTCGCAGGAAGGTAGGATGTACGCTCTCAATGCTTTACTGGTAAGTCTGCTCATGTTTGCTTCTATTAAATTTTTAAAAGCTGAAAAGAATTTATTTCTTTATATATTTACATTAGTTGGTATTTTAATTATTTATACAGACTATCTCCCGGCTGTAGTTTTTATAGCAGTAATTGTGTCACTAAATTTATTAAAAAAATTTAGCAAAAAGTGGATTTTTGTCTTTTTTGCAGTCGGTATTTCTTACTTGCCCTGGCTATCAATTTTTGTTAAACAACTTAACCTGGGTTTTGCAGGTCGGGGAAGGTCAGAATTGTTTGATAAAGTTTTAGGTAAATTTGATCCAGCAAGCTTACCTTTAACTTTCGAGAAATTTGTATTAGGAAGAATCCCTATAGATTTTAATGTCACATTAATAGTAATAGTCCCCGTACTTTTTACCTTTATATTTTTACTAATTTTAGGAATAAAAAGAGCAGATAATTTTTCTAAAAAAATCTTATTAACTTGGGCAATAATTCCGATTATCTTCTCACAACTTTTATCGCTAAAGCTTCCTGTTTATCTTTACTTTAGAATGGTATTTATTCTGCCAGTTTTTTATCTTCTTTTGGGATTGGGAATAGCTGGTTTTAAAAATAGATTATTTATTTTTATTCTATCCCTAGTGGTACTAATAAACTTATGTGCTGTAAGTTTTTACTACTTTGATGAGAAGATCCAAAGAGAAAATTGGAAACAAGCGACGAAGTGGATTAATTTAAATTTACAAAGTGAAGATGTAGTACTTTTTACCAGTGGTGATCCTTTTCCTCCATATTCTTGGTATAAAAAAGATCATCCTGACTCTTTCGGTGCTTTTGAAGGATTTTATGTGCAAGACAGTGATGAATTTAAAATAGAAAAGTTAATTGAGGGAAAAAGGAGACTATTTGTTTTTACCTACCTTCAAGATATAACTGATCCTAGCAGGAAGCTGCAAGAATGGCTAATAAATAAAAAATACCTGAAAAAATCTGCTAAATCTTTTCATGGAATAGGGGAGATACAAATTTATGAGAAATAAGAATAAACATAAACTTTATCCTATTTGGGATCAAGTTCCGGTGGATTATTACCAACGAGGAATAAATAAAAATATTCTACAAAAAATATGGCACACAAGAAAATATAATTTATGTAAAAAAACATTAAAGAATATAAAATTCTTAAACTGTTTAGAGGTAGGATGTGCTAGTGGCCATTTGATTAACGAGATATCAAAAAGTTTCCCTAAAGTGAAATATACTGGAGTTGATATATATGATAAAGCAATAAAGTATGCAAAGCTCAAATATCCAGGAATCGAGTTTAAAGTTGCAGACGCCCAAGAATTACCGTTTAAAGATAATTCCTTTGACTTAATTTTAAATTATGAAACGCTGGAGCATGTTGAGAATCCTTATAAAACCTTACTGGAACTAAAGCGGATTTTAAGAAAAAAAGGAACTTTAGTTTTAGCGATGGATTCAGGGAGACTTTTATTCAGAATTGTCTGGAAAATTTGGGAAAATACTAGAGGTGATGTTTGGCGAGGATCACACCTAAACTGTTTTCACTACAGTGAACTGGAAGCATTAATAAAAAAAGCAGGGCTTAAAATAAACAAAAGATTTTTTTCCCACTTAGGAATGGAAATAACGTTTGTTTTAAAAAAAACCTGATGTTTTCGCCTTTAAAAGAGACTTTGTCTGATTCTTTGAATATAATATATAAATGAGAGTTGGTTTTGATATCTCACAGATTGCCCATCAAGGAGGTGTTGGTACTTATACAAAAAACTTAGCAGAAAAACTCTCTCAGACTTCTTTAGAGATGGTTTATTTTTATTCATCTTTAAGAAAGCCTTATAAAGGCCCTTTAAAAAATGTAAAAAGTTTTAAACTTCCTCCAACTCTTTTTGAAGTACTTTTTAATAGAGTGAGAAATATTTCTATTGAGCGTTTTTTAGGACCAATAGATATTTTTCATAGCTCAGATTGGGTCCAACCTCCAAGTAAAGCTAAGAAAATAACAACTTTTCATGATGTAGTCCCACTCAAATATCCTATGTGGTCTCACCCAAAAGTAATCTCTGTTCATAAAAAGAGGTTGCAACTTGTGGAACAGGAAATAGATTTAGTAATCGCTGTGTCAAAATCAACCAAAAGTGATTTATTAGAAATTTCCAAAATACCTGAAGAAAAAATCGTTGTTATATATGAGGGGGTCTCTGAAAAATACAAACAGAGATCAGAAAAAGAAATTGAAGATTTCAGAAAAAAATATAGCTTGCCGGATAAATTTATATTAGCAATCAGCGGTGTGGGAGAAAGAAGGAATCTAGAAAGAGTTAGGGATGCCACAAAAGACTTTAATTTAGTGATTGCTGGAGAAAGTCTCCCCTATCTTAGCGAGGATGAGTTAGTACTTTTATATAACGCAGCTGATGTCTTATTATACCCTTCTTTTTATGAAGGGTTTGGGTTGCCAATTTTAGAAGCTTTTGCTTGTGGACTACCAGTTGTTACCTCTAATATTTCCTCAATGCCAGAGATTGCAGGAGACGGAGCGCTTTTAGTAAATCCAAAAAATTTAGATGAGATAAAAGATTCACTAAAAGATATATTTAATGATAAATCTTTACGCAATAATTTAGTGCAAAAAGGATTAAAGCAGGTTTCAAAGTTCACCTGGGACAAATGTGCAACAGAAACTGCTAATGCATATAAAAATATTGTATAGTTAAAATTATTTATGCGAGATGTAAATAACAAACTTTTGTTAATTATTTTGATTGTTTTACTTGCTTCAGTTATTCGTTTTTACAACTTTGAAAACAGATTAACTTTTGGTCCAGAACAAGCAATGTCTTTAATATCTGCAGGGGTTAATATTACAGATGGAATTTCTCTTTTAGGACAGCAGTTATGGAGAGTTACCTCTGAGGGGCATATCCTTTTTACCTCTCCTATATTTGGCTATACTTTAATTCCGCTACTTTTGATTTTTGATTTTAATCCCTTGCCAATTACAGTTTACTTTGCAATTTTTAATATTCTTACTGGAATATTTTTGTTGTTTGTTGGTACTAAAATCTTTAACTTTAAAGTTGGATTTTTTGGAGCAATTCTATTTTTATTTAACAGTGTCATGATTTATCACTCAATGTTTATTTGGATAGTAAATTATATGCCTCTTATAACATTAGGGATAGTTTTTCTCTTATGGCTTTTTTATCACCATACTATAAATCCTAACTCTAAATACAAATCTTTTATTTTTGCATTCCTAATTGGAATGCTAGTTGCAATCAATTTTGGATTAGATTATAGCTTTTTATTTAGCGGAATATTATTTGCAGTAGTTTTATTTTTAATCTCAAGAAATAAAATTAAGGATAGTTTAGCGTTTTTAACTGGAGCTATCTTAGGAGAATTACCAACAATAATTTTTGAACTAAGACATAAGTTTTATCATCTAGATTCTATGTGGGTATATCTTCTTGATACAATCAAAAATCCAAATCAGGTTGGTTATGCATATTATCATAGTCTACATTGGTATGGGTTACTTTTTTTAATTGGCGGAGTAGTAATTTATTTAATTTATAAAATTAACAAATTATTAGCAGTTAGTTTATTAGTTATTTATATATTTATCAATTTGAATTCAAAAGACATTTCATTTACAAGATCAGTAGGAATGGTTGAGGGGATGAATTTAAAGGTTTGGGAGGAGGCAGCAGAGACAATTGCTAACGATAATCCTCCTGAAAAGTTTGAAGTAACTGCTCTTTTAGATTTTAATAGCCGGGCTTATCCTTTAAGATATTTAGTTAAATTTAAACACGGTTTAACTCCAATGCCTATTGAAGATTACAAATATCCTGACGCTAATTATGTTTTTGCAGCTAAAAACTATGATTTTGAAAAAGCTATTGCCTGGGAGATTTGGGTCTATAATCCTTTTAAAGTTACCAAAATTAAAGATATTAATGAGTTCTCAGTTTATAAGCTAACAAAGGACAATGAAAATTTGGATTGATGGATTTGAGGCCAATGTTCCTCAAAGATTAGGTTCAGGACAGGTGGCATTCGAGTTAATTAAAAATTTTGAAAAACTTGATTTTCAAAACAACTACACGATTTTGCTAACCCGCCAGCCAATTAGTGACTTACCCAAAGAACGAGAGGGTTTTAAGTATAAATTAATTAGACCCAGCAGAATGATTACTCTTGTTGGCATTCCCCTTGCTATTATTTTATCTAAAGAGAAACCTGATTTAATATTTTCCCCGACGCACTATATTCCTCGGTTTACTTCTGTTCCAAGAATTGTAACTATTTTTGATCTGTCATTTTTTTACTTTAAAAAAATGTTTAAGGTTAGTGACTATATACAACTTAAAAATTGGACAGGGTACTCAGTAAAAAACGCAAAATATATAGTTACAATTTCAAAGTCAACTAAAAAAGATATTGTTAAATTTTACGATATTGACCCAAAAAAAATTATTGTTGCCTACCCAGGTTATGATGCAACTATCTTTAAACCCTTTAAAGATAAAGAAAAAATTGCTAGTTTTTTGGAAAAATATGGAATTGATCAACCATATATTCTTTATACCGGAACTATTCAACCCAGAAAAAACCTTGTAAAGTTAATTGAATCTTTCACTAATATAGAAGGATTAAAATTAGTTATAGCGGGAAAATATTCTGGTACAGGAAGACAGGCTTGGATGACAGAAGAAATTTTATCAGCACCTAAAAAATTTGGAGTAGAAGAAAAGATTATTTTTACAAATTATATTCCTGCCGATGAACTGGCATTGTTGATGAATGGTGCAACAGCGTATATATTGGTATCTTTATATGAAGGATTTGGTTTGCCGGCCCTTGAGGCAATGGCTTGCGGAGCACCAGTTATTGCTTCCAATGTATCTTCTTTACCAGAGGTGGTTGGGGATGCTGGACTTTTGGTTGACCCTAATTCAGCCACTCAAATAGAACAAGCAATCAGAACAATTTATACAGATAAAAAATTAAGAAATAAATTATCTAAAAAAAGTTTGGAAAGAGCAAAAAAGTTTTCCTGGAAAAAAATGACCAAAGAAATACTTGAGGTTTTTGAAAAAGTAAAATAATGAAAACGTCTATAGTTATCCCTAACTGGAATGGAAGAGAAAAACTTGAAAAAAATTTGCCCCAGGTTTTAAAAGTAAAAAATGTATTTGA
>CAZMNS010000001.1:29588-39912 GCA_964567705.1 uncultured Gammaproteobacteria bacterium
TGATGATAGTGTAAACTTTTTAAGAGCAAACTTTCCACAAATAAATTTAATTTCCAAGCATAAAAATACTGGATTTGGTTCTAATGTTAATTTAGGTGTTTTAAAAGCAAAAGGAGATTTAATATTTCTTCTTAATACAGATGCAGTTCCAGAAACTAATTGTATAGAAAAAGTATTACCTCATTTTCAAAATCCAAAGGTCTTTAGCGTTGGATTTAATACTGGCGGGAGCTGGTCTTGGGGAGAGTTTAAAAATGGTTTTTTCTGGCACTATCAAGCGCCAAAAACAGATGCAACTCATCAAACTCTTTGGGTTTCAGGAGGAAGTGGGATTTTCAAGAAATCCATCTGGGATGAGTTAGGTGGATTTGATCCCTTTTTTGACCCATTTTACGAAGAGGATGTTGATTTAGGCTATAGAGCTACAAAAAGAGGATATATTAATCTTTGGGAACCTAAGGCAAAAGTAGAACATTATAAAGAAAAGGGGGTAATTGCTGAAAATTTCTCAAAATCAGAAGTTGCAAGAGTGGCTCAAAGAAATCAGCTGATTTTTATCTGGAAAAATATCCACAATTCTAAAATGATAAGTGAGCATATCATTGCACTTATAAAAACACTTTTAATACATCCTAGATATTGGTTAATATTTCTTTCTGCACTTATATCAATAAATGAAGTGTTAAATAAGAGGAAACTTGAAAAAAGAAACGTTAAATTAACTGATACAGAAATTTTAGGTAAGTATAATGTTAGTTAGATTTTTTGAAAAGTATGAGCTTTATTTACTTCTTTTAATAATTGCTGTCTCAATAATTGTATATACCTTTGTAGGTATTCAAAAACATCTACATTTTCAAACATTTGCCTGGGATAGTGCGTTCTTCTTCCAACAACTATATTTCTTAGATCAATTTAAATCTCCTTACACTTCACTCTCTGATATGAATGCGCTGGGAGATCATTTTCATTTAACTTTTGTAATTTTTGGTTTTTTGTTTTATCAGTTCTGGCAAGACCCAAAAGTTTTATTTTTAATGCAAGCAGTGTTTGTTTCTTTGTCTGGATTTTTTTTATATTTAATTTCAATTAATCTTTTATCTAAACTTAAACTAAGAACTTTCTCAATAAAAATTTTTAGTTTGCTACTTACTTTAATGTATCTTTACTCTGTTTCCATGCAAGCTTTAATACTAGATGAGTTTCATAATGATCCACTAGCAACGCTGCCCCTACTCGCCTTAATTTACTTTCTTTTAAAGAAAAATAATTTAATGTTTTACTTAAGCCTAATTTTTCTCTTAATGACTAAAGAAACTTACGGGTTATACACTCAAGGGTTAGCCATTTTTATCTACCTTTTAACCAAAGACATTAAAAAAGCAATGATTACTTCAATTCTGGGATTTTTAAGTTTTTATCTTTTAATTTATCACCTAATGCCTTCTCTATCAAAAACTAATACCTATTTTCATTTTGCTGTTGGTAATAAACCGGAAGATGTCATAGGAGAGATCATAAAAAATCCAACAAGTGCGATAACAGAATTTATCGACCATCCAGCGAAGATAAAAACTATTCTTGTGGGACTAATATCGTTTGGATTTTTACCTTTAATATCAGCATTTACCTTTTTAATAATGCCTGCTCTTAGTTTAGCAATTAGGTTTTATGACGACAGCACTTTACTACTTTATCAATTTAATAATCACTATAGCGCACCCTTGAATCCTATTTTAGCAATTGCCTCAATAATAGCGCTCAAAAGAGCAGTTGAGTTTCTTAAAAGATTTAAGTTAAGCGAGAAAAAAATAACTGCTATAGCTACCCTTTACTTAATAACTTTTTTAATTTTACAAAATATAATTTTTCATGGACCACTAAACTCAATTTTAAAGTTAAGCTTTTATGAGTTTACAACTTGGGAGTTAAATGCTCATGAGTTAATTACTCATGTACCAAAAAATGCATCAGTTGCTTCACAAAACTCACTACTACCTCATCTAGCAGAAAGGGATAATTTTTATCTACTGCCAAAAATAGCTGATGCTGAGTATATAGCGCTAGATTTAGAAGATGGGTCAAATAAATTTTCTCCTTTAAGCTTTAATGAGACAAAACAGTTAGTCAATGAAATGATTATTAAAAATGAATTTAAAATAGTATGGCAAAAAAATGAAGCGCTTCTTTTAAAAAGGATTAGTGAATCAAGTAAAGATTGATTGTTCTATTTGGTCCTTTAGGGTAGGAAGAAACTAGTTCTACTGGCCAGTCTGGTTGGGCAACTTGGTTTTTGTTTAAAACTAAATATTTAGTTAAGGATTTAGTTTGGCTAATTAAACTTTCTTCAATAAATCCACCCTTACTTAAATTATTCGATCTGATGATTTTTGCATTAACTGGGTAAAGACTTTTTAATACCCAAAACTGACTTGGGTCATCTTCTACAAAAACAACAGAATCACTTTTGGCAACCTCATTTAATTTAGCAGCGATCTCTTTAATTCCTGTTCCTGATGAAGAGTCTTCAAAAAATTGTTGCCTATCTTCACCAGCTAATCTAGCCTCGGTTGGGTTAAAAATAATTTGTAAATTTAAGAGTAAAGATTGAATCAAGACTAAACTTAATACTAAATAAATAATCAATTTATCTTTAAATAAAGAAACTAAAGTATAAGATATTATAAATGAAACTGGTGCAGCTAATTGATATAAATGTCTGGGGTAAAAATTAGCAGAGTAGGCTGAGGCAATTATTAAAACAGAAACAAACCAAAATATTACCCATAGATAAGTTAAATTTTTCTTAAAGAAAATAAAAATTATAGAAAATATAGTAAGAGTAAAAATTACTGGTGTTAAATAAACACTTAACCAAATTTTAGATCTAAACAAATTTAATTTAGTATGCTCAAAAATGTTTAAAAGTGATGAGGTGGAATCTGTAATATATTTGGTAAACT
Source organism: uncultured Gammaproteobacteria bacterium (assembly GCA_964567705.1). Lineage (GTDB taxonomy): Bacteria > Patescibacteriota > Microgenomatia > Daviesbacterales > UBA10151 > CAZMNS01. The sequence goes on from CAZMNS010000001.1 coordinate 32,552, forward strand.
GATTTGAAGCAGGTAAGTAAAAATAGAAAAATACTATTCCTAAAAAAACTGCTAAAATTAAAAAGTTTAAAAAAATATGCAGTATTACTCTTTTTGATAAATTATTTCCTAATTTTGACAAGCAGGTTAAAAATATTGCAGGTATGGCTAAAACAGCGATTGGTTTTATAAAAAAAGCTAAAGAAATTAAAAATCCTATTAAAAAAATATACTTAAAATTTAAGTTATTAAAATAATTTCTATAGACTCCCTTAAGAGTTAACCAAACTGAAATTAATACAAAGGTGTTAGATAATTGATCTAGTAGGGCAAATCTGCTGTGAAAAAAGGAAAGCGGCAGTAAAGAATAAATTATTACAGATAAGTAAGCGACTCTTTTATCAATTAAAGATCCGATTTTAAAGACAAAAAAAGCTGAGATTAATTCAAAAATAATTGAGATACTTCTACCTAAAATTAAGGGATCAAAAAAAAATTTAGAAAGTATAATAGCTGGTGTATAAAGTAGAATACCAATAGGAAAAACACCGTACTTAAAACCCTCTAATATCTGAGCGTTGTCACTTAGAAAACTGTCCGCTAAGTACAAATATAGAGCTTCATCTCCAAAAATGGGTATTTTGTTTAAATTCACTATGCGCATTAAAAAAAGACTTAAGAATATTAAATATAGAGCTAGCATTGTATAATCATATTACACAGGAGGATTATAAGTGTTTTTTGTAAATAATTTTGAGTTTAACTTAAAGGAGGGTTTTATTTTTAAAGATAGGATGGGAAGAAAACTAACTAGTACCAATGCTTTGTCAAAAATTATAAACAGGTTTTATAACTATATTTTAGATTTTGAATTGTTAATAGTAAGCATTAGCGGGTTTATTCCACTTTATTTTATCCGCCTAATTATCTACTTTTTAGCTGGAGTAAAAATTGGATCGGGTTCTCATATTCATATGGGTGCTCAATTTTTCTATCCAGCTGGAGTAAAGATAGGAAAAGGAACGATAATTGGTCAGAATGCCTTTTTGGATGGTAGAGAAAAATTAACTATAGGTGATAATGTTGATATTGCCTCAGATGTCATGATTTATAACAGTGAGCATGATATTAACTCAGATGATTTTAAGGCCATAAGTGCCCCAGTTGAAATAGCAGATTATGTTTTTATTGGTCCAAGGGTAGTTATTTTGCCAGGCGTTAAAATAGGCAAAGGAGCTATTATCGCTGCTGGAGCAGTTGTTACTAAGGATGTTGCTGAGTTTGCAATTGTCGGTGGGGTGCCAGCGCAAGTAATTGGAGCACGTAAGCTTAAAGATCCTCATTATAAGCTAGGTAGAGCCAGACTTTTTCAGTAAAGAAGCTGTACTTTTTATGAAAATATTATTAGTAGTCATTTTTATATTGGGGATTATTTATCTACTTTGGCCTGGGCCAAAATCAATTCATGATTTTCCAGCACTTCCGGAATCTAAAAAATCAGAGGAACCAGGAGACACTTTTCAAAATCCCGAAAACAGCGCTTATTTTTCAAATCATCGGAGAGGCTTTGTAACTAACTTTTATCAAGATAATTTTGAACATATTTACTTTTTAGGGCTTAAGTTGCCTTCTATCCGCTTAAACCACCCACCTGAGGAAGCTTTCCAGTATATTAGAGACCAACAAACAAGTACTTATCTTGAACAGTTTATTTATCCTTTAAGAGAATCAATTTTTGTAAACGGCTATGAACCTTTTGATGAATCAGGAAGGCCTTTTCATATTGGAATTACCAATATTGTAGTTAGTGATCAGTTTTTTGACTCAAAAACTACTTTAAGATTTTATTATTCTAACCCTCTATTTAGAGTCTTAATTTATTTTGGAATTTGGGCTAGCGCAGTAGCGCTTTTTATTCTTTTTAAGAAGGTGTTAAGAGAATGAAAGTTTCTGTTACTGTTGTAAGTTTTAATTGCAAAGATTTCTTGAAAAAAACACTGACTAGCCTTTTAAGTCAAAAACAAAAAAATCAACTTGAAATCTGGGTAGTTGATAACGCATCTTTAGATAATACAGTAGAGATGGTAGAAGAGGGTTTTAAAAAAGTCAGGTTGATTAAAAACCCTATAAATGGTGGTTTTGCCAAGGGGCAAAATCTAGCTCTTAAAAAAATAACTGGAGATTTTGCCCTACTTTTAAACCCTGATACTGAGATTCCTGAGGGTGTAATAGATAAAATGGTTGAGTTTATGGAACAAAATCCTAAGTGTGGAATTGCCAGCTGCGTTATCTATGATTACTCAGGTAAACTGCAATCTAATGGAGGAGATTTACCCTTCGGTTTAAGTTTATTTTCTTGGTTATTTAATCTGGAAATTTTAGGAAGCTTACCAAATTTACACCGGATGGATAAGGATTATTACACGCAAAGTCACAGCGTAGGTTGGGTGGGGGGAACTTTTGTGCTAGTAAAATCTCAAGTATTTGAGAAAGTAGGTTATCTAAATGAAGATTATTTTATGTATTTTGAGGATATAGAATTTTGCCTAAGAGCAAAAAGGGCTGGGTTTGATGTTATGATTAACTGCGATGTCTCTATCAAGCATAAAGGAGGCGCTAGCTCAGATGACCCAAGGTTAAGACAATGGCTTGGAGAGTTTCAAGGATTGCTACATTTTTACAAAAAAGAAAAAGGGAAAGTTCTAGCAACTGGTCTTAGATTGTTAGTTTATTTTGTAATTGTCTTAAGAATAATAACTTTTGGCCTTTTTGGAAAGTTTCAAATTTCTAAAACTTATGGAAAAGTTCTCTTCTCTATTTAGAGAGTTATTGTATCCACTACTAATAGCCTTGAGTATATTTATTCCAATATACCCAAAAATTCCATTCATGAATGTTCCGGGAACTTATGTAGCTATCAGAGCAGAGGATTTATTAATTCTTATCGTTATTTTTATCTTTTCTTTAAGTCTTTTGCCCAATCTCAAAAATTTTTTTTCGCAAACAATTAATCAATCATTTTTTCTTTTTTGGTTTTTAGGAGCACTTTCAGTTTTATCTGGGGTTTTAATTACTTTTACTGTTGTTCCTCATTTAGGGTTGCTTCATTTCTTAAGAAGGGTAGAGATGATGGCTTTATTTTTTGTTGCAGCTGAGGCTATTTCTAGTACTAAACAAGTTAAGGGTTTACTAAAAGTATCTTTAGCGGTAGCAATATTTATAATACTTTATGGTTTTGGACAAATTTATTTAGGGTTTCCAGTCATTTCAACAACTAATAGTGAGTTTTCTAAAGGCTTAGTTTTAAAATTAACTGAGGGTGCAAGGGTGAATTCAACTTTTGCTGGACATTATGATTTAGCAGTTTATCTATCCATGGTAGTAATATTTTTAGCAACTTTTTTCTTTTACTACAAAAGCATTTATCAAAAAATAATAATTGCGTTATCTGGTGTCTTAAGCGGAGCATTACTAGGGTTAACAGCAGCCAGAATCTCTTTTGTAGCTACATTTTTTAGTTTGGCTTTAATTTTCTGGCTGGTAGAAAAGAGATTGTTAATTGTTGTTTTAATTGCTACATCTATAATTTTAGTTGCAGCCATTCCTGAGTTAAGGCACAGGCTAGTAGCAACTGTGACTGTTAATCTTTTAGAGGGTGGAGGGCCAAAATATCAACCTGCTCCTGATCAGGTTAATATCTTTACTCCGTTTGGCAATGCTGAGACTGCAACTCAGCAAGCCTTACTTAATAAAGCTATTCAGGAAGCAACTCAGAGTGCAACTGCTAGTAGCCAAGTTGCAGCAGATATTGCTGAGGGTGAGCCAGTTAATCCAACTGAACTTGGAGTATATAGATCTTTTAATATTAGATTAAATGTGGAGTGGCCGAGGGCAATCAGGGGTTTCCTTAAAAACACTTTCTTGGGAAGCGGTTACTCCTCTTTAAATTTAGCAACAGATAATGATATTTTAAGAGCATTAGGAGAAACTGGGATACTTGGATTATCAAGTTTATTTCTAATTTTTTGGATAATCTTTAAAAAATTAATCAGGACTTACCTTAGAAGTTTTGGTTTTGAGAAGATGTTTATTGTTGCAACTTTATGTTCTGCTTTTGTAGTACTGGCGACTGGACTTTTTATTGATGTTTTAGAAGCTTCCAAAATAGCTGCTTTGTTTTGGATAATGTTAGGGGCCTCTTGGGCAATTAGTAGGAGATTAGAAGATGCTAAATAAACAGAGTTTTTCTACGAATAAAGTTTTTAATATTTTTAAAAATCCGGCTATCTATCTTTTAGCAATTTTGTTGATTGCTTTTTATGTAAGACTTTACAAAATAGATAACCCAGTAGCTGACTGGCACTCTTGGAGACAAGCTGATACGGCCGCAGTTGCTAGAAACTTTTTTAAAGAAAGTTTTAATCCTTTTATTCCCCGCTATGATGATATGTCTGGTGTTTCAGAGTACCCTGTTCCTAACCCAGAAAGGTTTCGGTTTGTAGAATTTCCAATTTATAACAGCTTAGTTTACTTTGGATATTTAATCAATGGAGCAGTAGATGAAAGGGTTGCTCGGCTGATTTCAATTATTTTTTCCTTGGGATCTTTAGTATTTATCTACTTAATTGCCAAAAAATATTTTGGTGAATTTGTAGGTATCTTATCATCACTTATCTTTGCAATATTACCTTTTAATATTTATTTTTCCAGAGTAATTTTACCAGAACCGACCTTAGTATTTTTCTCACTAGGAATGTTTTTCTTTACTGATCGTTGGATTAGGGAAAATAAAATAGATTTAATGGTAACTTCCATTTTTTTTACTATCTGCGCTTTTTTAATTAAACCAATGGCGGTCTTTTATCTTTTGCCCTTAATTTATGTCTTTTTACAAACTGAGGGTAAGTTGTTCCCAATCCCTAAAAGATATTTTATCTGGGGATTTTTGTCATTTTTGCCAATTTTAGGTTGGAGAGTTTGGATGAATCGCCATCCTGAAGGAATTCCAGCTTCAGATTGGTTATTAAATGGTAATGGAATAAGATTTAAGCCAGCTTTTTGGAGATGGATTATTGGTGATCGGTTTGGTAGAGAAATCTTATCTGTTACTGGCACCTTTCTTTTTCTAATTGGTCTTTTGGTTAAGCCTGCACTTAAGGAAGGTTACCTGCTTCACCTATTAGCCTTTTCCTCACTACTTTTTTTAGTAATTTTTGCAACTGGAAATGTTCAACATGATTACTATCAAACTTTAATTATCCCGGCCTTAGTAATATTTACTGCTAAAGGCTTTAAAGTATTATTTGATGGAATTCCAGGATTTTTACCAAGGATTTGGACTATTCCCTTGGCATTGCTATTTTTGCCATTAACAATTTATTTGGGCTGGTTAGAAGTAAAAGGGCTTTATCAAATTAATAATCCAGTGATAGTTGAGGCAGGCAGACACGCGGACCAGATTTTACCTAAAGAGGCAGTTGTGGTTGCCCCTTATAATGGGGACACCTCATTTCTGTATCAAGTTAACCGCCCTGGCTGGGCTGTTGTTGGATACCCAGTTAAAGATTTAATTGATATGTTTGGTGTTCACTATTTTATCTCAACCACTAATGACGCTAAAACTGCCTGGGTAATGAGAAAATATACTGTTTTAGTAGATAACGGTAAATATTTCATTATTGATTTAACTAAAGAAAATCCCAATTTTGACAGACTGAATGATCTTGAACCAAACTGAAGATGAAAATCCTAATGCTTACGCCCTATCTACCTTATCCTTTGATGACTGGTGGACAAACCCGCTCTTATAATTTAATTAAAAGACTGGCTAAAAATCATCAAATTACCCTTTTTTCCTTGATAAAGAAGCAGGAGGAAAAAAGATCTGTTTTTGAGTTAGAGAAATTTTGTAAGGAGGTTAAAGTTTTTAAAAGACCAGAAAAGCCTTGGACGATAACAAATATATTAAATGCTGGACTTTCATTATTCCCTTTTTTAGTGATTAGAAATTGGGCAAATGGTGAGAAAAAAGCAATTTTAGAAAAACTTAAAAGTGAAGAGTTTGATTTAATACATGCTGAAACTTTTTATGTGATGCCACATATCCCTAAACTTAAAATCCCGATTGTTTTAGTTGATCAAACTATTGAATACAGGGTTTATCAGCATTATGTCCAAAGTTATAAATTATTTTTCTTAAAGCCACTTTTATATATTGATGTTGCTAAGCTTAAGTTTTGGGAGCTTAAATACTGGAAAAAAGCCTCTAAAGTTATAGCTATGTCTGAAGATGATAAAAAAACTATGCTTTCTCAAGTTCCATCCTTGGATGTGGAGATTGTTCCAAATGGGGTAGACTGTCAGTATTTTTCTACTAAGATAACCAACAGATCTAGCGATCCAGTGGTGATGTATTTAGGTAATTTTACCTGGTTACAAAATAGAGAAGCAGTTGAAGTTTTAGTAAATAAAGTTTGGCCTAAAATTAAATCAGAAATTAAAAATGCTAAACTTTGGATTATTGGTAAAGAGGCTAAGAACTTTTTTGCTGATTTAGAAAGTAGTGATGTTAGAGTTGATGAAGTAAGAGATGTAAGAGTTGCTTATCAAGCAGCCCATGTACTAGTTGCACCAATTTATAGTGGTCACGGAACCAGACTTAAAAATTTTGAAACCTTCGCGTCAGGCTTACCCGTTGTTACAACTTCGATTGGCATTGGAGGAACTGAAGCTGAGGATGGCAAAGAGGTAATTATTAGAGATGATCCAGCTCAAATTGCTAAAGCAACTGTTGAACTTCTTAATAACCCCACACTTTATAAAAAAATTGCAGAGAACGCTAAAAAAATGGTTAAGGAAAAATATGACTGGGATCCGATAGCCGAAAAATTAAGTAAGATATATGAAAGCCTCAACTAGATTAACTATCAGTATTGTCAATTTTAATGGAGGGGAATATCTAATTAAGTGTTTAGAGTCACTTGAAGCAGTTCAAAATGAGGCAAATATTGAGATTTTTGTGGTAGATAACGCCTCAACTGATGAAAGTATTAAGGAAGCTAAGCAAAAATTTCCCAACAATAGATATATTTTAAATCAGGAAAATATAGGTTTTGGAAAAGCACATAATCAAGTTTTAGAAAGATTAGAATCTAAATATGTTTTGCTTTTAAATCCAGATACACAAGTTGAGAAGGGTGTTTTAAAAACAATGATTGAGTTTATGGAGGATCACCCAAATGTGGGAGCGGCAACTTGCAAAATAGTCCATCAAGATAACTCCATAGATTGGGCTTCTCATAGAGGTTTTCCAACTCCTTTAGCATCACTGGTCTATTTTTTAGGATCGGACAAACTTTATCATCTTACAGATAGATCTTTAG
>CAZMNS010000002.1:0-21227 GCA_964567705.1 uncultured Gammaproteobacteria bacterium
ATCAAACTCTCAAATTACCTTTAAAAAAAGATGAGCCGATAAGTTTTGATCATTTAAATTTGACGAAAAAACCTGCCCCAAAATATGTTACTAGAACACAATATACTTGATCTATTAGAACAAAATTCAGTTTCTGATTCTGAAATAGTTATTAGAACTGATCGTTTCAAGCGCCCATTAATAACTTTTTCTGTTATCACAGCTCCGACTACTGCTAAACAATTTTTATATGCTAATATCTCTTATCAAATTTTAAACGGCTCAGGTGATTTATTACAAAGTTTGGGATTTGTAGATGTTACTTCAGCTTCTCCTTTTGTTTTACAAGGAGATTTATCAAAAGACTCTGAAAAGTTACACCTTAAACCAGGGGATTTTCTAACTATACCTGCTTTAAAACCACATCAATTTTTGCCAGACAAAAACATTCGACTTCGCCTTTTAGTAACCTATGAGTATTTTAGAGATTATCTAGACACAGAACAGTTTGATGAAAGTTTGTTAGAAAAAATTAAAAAAGTTAAAGGAATCATTATGGATGTTGATGGAACTATGACAGACGGCAAAGTTCTAGTTAATGAACAGGGAGAAGAGTTTGCATCCTTTAGTAGAGTTGACTCGCTGGCTTTACTCCCCTGGCAAGGAATGGCTAGATCCGCTGGAGTAATCTCCAGAGAAACTACTTCTATTGCTGGAGCCAGAGCAGATAAACTAAAAATCGATTGTATTCAAGGGGTTAAAGATAAAGTTGAAGCTGCAGAAAAAATGATTGGTGGATGGGGGTTAAGTTGGGAACAAATCTGTTATGTCGGTGATGATGTTAATGATCTACCTTTATTAGAAGCTGTTGGACTTTCTGCTTGTCCTAAAGATGCCCAGCCCCAAGTATTACAAGCTGTAGATTTAGTAATTCCCAGAATTAGAGGTGACCATGTTATAAGAGAACTCCTTGATTTGATTTTTTTAGTGCAGTTAGGTAAATTACCAGAAGTTTATGAGAGATCTTGGGGAGAAGAATATTTGAGGAGTAAAAAGTAATATGGAATCACTAGAGCTATTTAAATTAGATGGAAAGGTAGCTGTTGTAACAGGAGCCTTGGGATTACTTGGTCCTGTCTATTGCCAGGGACTGTTAGATGCTGGCGCACGAGTTGTAGGAATAGATTTAGAGTCTGCTCCTATGTCTGAAAGGTTTGTAAGTTTACAACAAGAGTTTGGACCAGATAGAATTGGGCTACTTAGAGCTGATATTACTAAAAGATCTGATGTTGAAAAAGCTTTAGATGAATGTATTAAAAGAAATGCTGTCCCATCCATACTTGTAAATAATGCCGGGATTGATCAACCACCTTCAGATAATGCACAAAGCTATTATCTCGAAGAAGTCCCACTTGATGTAAGTTCCAAAATATTAGAAGTAAATGTTTTAGGCACATTACTGATGATCCAGGTATTTGGTGGAGCTATGAAAAGGCATGAGATAAGAGGAAGCATTATTAATATAGGCTCGCAATATGCAGAAGTAGTACCAGATCCTCATTTTTATGATCATATCGAAACAGACCCTCCATTTTTAAAACCATTAATGTACGGGCCTTCTAAAGCAGCAGTTGATGCGCTAACAAGAAGATTTGCAGTTGAGTTAGGTAGATTTGGAATTAGAGTAAATTCCTTATCTCCTGGTGGAATATTTAATAATCAAGATCCAGAGTTTTTAAGGAAATTTTCTGAAAGAGTGCCTTTAGTACGATCTGAATACTCTCATAGAATGGGTTTTGATTATGAATTAATTGGACCCCTGCTTTTCTTAGCTTCTGATGCCTCATCTTATATGACAGGAGAAAATTTAAGAGTTAACGGAGGATTTACTGCCCTTTAAAATGGCAAGAAAAAAGAACAAAAGTAACAATAAATTAAAAATTTTAGGAATTATTGGTGCCAGATCTGGTTCTAAAGGGATACCTTATAAAAATATTTACCCACTAGCAGGAAAACCTTTAATGGCTTGGATTATAGAAGCTGCTAAAAAATCTAAACACATTAATAGACTTATTGTTTCTACAGATTCTCCTGAGTTTGCTAAAATTGCTAACCTTTATGGCGCCCAAACCCCTTTTTTGCGCCCTGCGGATATATCAGAGGATATGTCTCCTGAGTTCGAGTTTGTAAAACACGCACTCTTATGGCTTGAGGAAAATGAGAAGTACATTCCCGATATTATTGTCCGTCTCCACCCTACTCTACCAATGCAACAAGCTGAAGATATTGACTCCTGCATTGATGAGCTACTTAAAGACTCCAAAGCAACTTCAGCAGTAGTTATTGCTGAGGCAAGTCAGCACCCTGAGCGGGCTTTAAAAATTATTGATGATGGCAAAGAAACTAGACTGGTGACTTATATCACAGAAAGCAGCAGGGAGATAACTCCTGGCGCAAGACAAAAACATCAAAAAGCTTACTTTAGGTCTAATGTTATTGCTTGCTGGAGAGACACTATCTTTAAAACTAACACATTAACTGGAGATTTTGTTAAATATTATATCATCCCAAAAGAACGGGCAGTAGATATTAATAACCCAGAAGATCTACTTTTTATTGAGCAGGTGATGAAGAGATTAAAAATCAGTTAACCTTTAAAAAGTCGTATATCTTTTTCGTAGCCGGGATTTCTATTTTATAAAGTTTTGCTAAACGGATTATAGCTCCGGTAATTGAATCTAACTCTGATTGAGCTCCCTTTGCTATATCTTTAGCTAAAGAGGTCGACAAATTTGCCGGAAGATTGTCGATCTGTTCTAAAACTTTTTCTGGGTCAATAGTAGCCCCATTTTTATTAGCTATAAGGGATGCTTCTTTAACTACTTTTTCTAATAAACTTCTCCATTTTCTGTTAGTTCTGATAAATCCAACTGATTTTTGAGTTAGAGCGGTTAATATTGCAATAGCATTTAATCTGACTAATTTTCTCCAGATTACTTGTGCTTCAGAGTCTAAAATTGTTGTTTCTATACCAGAATTGTTTAAAATTTCAGCTACCCTAGCTAATCTGTTTTTAGAAATATCGCTAGATGCTAACTCTATTCGGGCGTGTGGAGATAAATGAACTATTTTATTTTTTGCCTCTCTTATTACCTCTATACTGATCATCCCGACTGCTACTTTCTTGCCGAATTTTTTTCTGATAACCTCAATATGTTCAAACCCGTTAAGTAAAGGAACAACAACTGCTTTTTTAATAAATTTTTTATCTACCTGTTTTAAGGCATCTAGTTCGTAAGATTTTGTAGTAATAAATAAAGCATCAGCAGGTTTGTTAAGTTGGCTGACGATTTTAGGGTGAGAATTAATATTCCCAAAAGTCTTACTTTTTAAAAAAATTCCTTTTTTAAAGATTTGAGGATCTCTGGCGATACAGATTACTTTACTATTTTTAGATAAAACTGCTGCTAAAAATCCTCCAACTGCTCCTGGGCCTAAAATAGCGACAGTTTTGACCATTACTTTGGCCAAGGGTGTTTGGCTAAAACTTTTTCATTAATCTCTGTTCCCCAACCAGGATCCGTTGAAATCTCAAGATTTCCATTTTTGATTTTAGGAATTTTGGTGGTTAACTCTTCCCTCCAAGGAACATCATCAACATCTATCTCAAGTAACCTGGGTTGTGGGATAACTGCACAAAATTGAGCTGCTATAAATGTTGCCAGGTGTGAATAATAATTATGAACTGTCACACCCATTTCATAACTTTCAGCTGTATCAGCAATTTTTTTAGATTGTAAAAAGCCATTCCAAATCACATCAATATCACAAATATCCATCGCGTGAGATTCAAAATAGGGTTTGAAATCACGAAGAGTATAAAGATTTTCACCTGAGCAGATTGGAGTCCGTGTGGACTGTCTTATCTGCGTTAAAGCTATTGGGTCATATGAATCTAGTTCTAGCCACATCAGGTCAAATTGCTCCAAAGCTTTGGCCATTTTGATAAACCCTTCTGTTGAAAAATTAAAGTTTAAATCAATTATTAAGCCTGCTTTTTTGCCAACTCCTTTTTTAAAAGCTGCCATTACTTTACATACATTATCTATAATCTCTGGAGTTATATTTCTATCAAAGGACATTTTGCCCTTATTAAATCCAGGCATATGAACATAAGGCTCTTTATCTAAGATCAACATATTGGTTTTTAAAGCTTTATAGCCTCCTTTAACAACTTCTTTACCTAATTTTTCTACATCGCTTAAGGTTTTTAACTGCTTTTTACCAACAACCTCAAACGCTCTAACTCTGGTAGTACCACAATGCGACCAATAAAGCGGTATTTGAGTATAAGTAGGACCCCCTAATAGTTCATAAACAGGAATCCCCAAAGCTTTACATTTAATATCTAAAAGTGCGTTCTCAATCCCCCCAATAGCTTTTTGAATAATACTACCAGGGGATTGGCGAGTAGCTGAGTGCATCAGCCAATATAGATATTCTACTTGCCTTGGATCTTTACCTAAAAGAAGTTTTTCTAAGTCAGAAACCACACCTGCTAGACCGTGTGGTGATCCATGTGAATCAGTACATTCACTCCAACCTATAATTCCATCATCCGTTGATATTTTAATAAAAATCCATGGTCTCCAACCAGCATCACAAAAGAAAGTGTCAATTTTTGTTATTTTCATCTGGGGATTTTAATTATAAATAATCTGGCAGAAGTTTTAGTTTTGTGTTGATGTGGCTGACCTGGAGGAACCCATAACCAGTCTCCAGGTTTTAAATTAACTTCCTCACCATTTCTAATCTCTTTTGACCGCAGTTCGTTTTCATCTTCAAGGCCATTTTTTAAAGCTTTCCAAGCATTTACTAACTCTCCTCCAATAATAAAGGTAACTTTTCCGTCTATTAAATTCCATAGATCTCCCTCCTGAATGTGAATCTCAGCATCATTTACAACTTCTTTATCCTCTAAAATTTTGACAGGTAAGTTATTTTTTATAGCTAAGCTTTTAAGGGGCTCTAGTAGATTTTTTCCTTGAATAGAGGGGTTTTTTAGAGTCTCTACAACAACTTCTTTAGGGATATAACCTGTTAAGTCATTCATGTTACATATAAATACACTAGTTATAACCATTAGTCAATATTAATTAGAGCTTATTGACTTCTAAAGCTATAAAATTTATAGTAGCGCTTGATTATATGTCTGAAAGAGCAGATCAACCTCAATTACTTTTTATCCCAACTTCTGAGATTATTAAAGCTCAAGAGGCTACTTCTAATGATATAACCACTATCCAAATTCTTGCTGATATCTTAAGGCTTAATGCATTGTCTATGATTATGGAGACAGGTTCAGGACACCCAGGAACTTGTTTAAGTAGTGCTGATATAGTTGCAGTTTTGTATTATAAAAAACTTCTTGATCAAGACATTTTTTTCTCTTCTAAAGGCCATGATGCACCTTTAATTTATTCTGTTTTAGTAGCTACAGGTAGATTACCTGAAGATAGTTTACATAAATTAAGAAGATTAAATGGATTACCTGGACATCCTGATATCCATACTCCTGGAATACCTACAAATACTGGCTCTTTAGGAATGGGGATATCTAAAGCAATTGGGATGATTGAGGCAAAAAGATTACAAGGCAAAGGAGGTTTGGCTTATGTATTAATGGGGGATGGCGAGCTTCAAGAAGGTCAAAACTGGGAGGCTTTTAGGTATGCCGGACAACACAAATTAAGAGAGATCGTAGCTATTATCGACCATAATAAAATGCAATCTGACACTTGGGTTGAAAAAGTAGGAGATTTAGGATATTTAGAAGCTAAATTTAGAAGTTTTGGCTGGACAGTTGCCAAATGTGATGGAAATGATATTAAAAAGCTTCTTGAAGTTTTTGAATATTTTAAACAGATTGAATTGGTTGTAGATAATCCTAAAGTAATCATTGCAGATACTCTAAAAGGAGCAGGGGTCTCATTTATGGAGTCTGTACAGTTTGCGCCAGAAGAAGAACTTTATCCATTTCACTCAGGAGCCCCAAGTTTAGAACAATACCAAATAGCAGTTGATGAGTTAAGAAAAAGGATAAATCTAAGATTAGCTAGACTAGATAGAGACCCAATTCAGTTAGTTTCAACAGAGATTCCTCACCGGGCAGTACTAAAAAATCCTCAGTGTTTAATTAAAGCTTATGGTGATCATTTAGCTAACTTGGCCAGATATAATCCTGAGATAGTTGTTTTAGACGCAGATTTGCGCAAAGATCATAATTTAGACCCATTTATAAAGATCGCTCCTGATAGATTTATAGAAGTAGGTATTGCTGAGCAAAATATGGTCTCAATGGCTGGAGGATTAGCTTTAGAAGGATTTTTACCTATAACCCATACTTTTGCTGCTTTTCAAATGAGAGCATTGGAACAAATGTATAACAATGCTACAGAGAGAAGGAAAATTATATATGTAGGATCACTAGCTGGGCTTTTGCCAGGAGGTCCAGGGCACTCACATCAAGCTGTAATGGATATTGCCTCCTTTAGAGCAATTCCCAATCTTACTCTAATAGAGCCAAGCAGTGAGGAGGAAGTAAGGATGGCGCTTAGTTGGGCAGTTAACGAAAATCCTCAGAGTACTTACCTTCGCTTAGTTAGTATTCCTGTTGAAACCCCATATGAACTCCCTTTAGGATATGAGTTAACTGTAGGAAGAGGGGTAACACTTGTTGAAGGCAAAGATGCTGCCTTAATAGCATATGGGCCTTCGATGTTAACAGAAGCGGTTAAGGCTGCTATTTTGCTGAGAAATGAACGAAAAGGATCTTTAGCGGTTATTAATCTTCCCTGGTTAAATAGAATTGATGAAAACTGGTTAATTGATCTGTTAAAAAAATATAGAAAAATATATACATTAGATGACCACTATATTCATGGTGGACAAGGAGAATTAATTGCAAGTATTTTAGCAACTCATACCAAAGATTATGATCGAGTAATAAATTTAGGTGTCAACGGGATTCCTGCATGTGGCCAAAATATAGAGGTTCTAAAATACCATAGATTAGATTCAAAAAGCTTAGCGCAGGATTTAAGAGTTCTTTAAACTCCAACAATTTCTAAAACTTTTTCAGTAAACCTCTCAGTTGATCTACCGTCATTTTGCCTTTTCCAAACCTCACTTGCAGTCCACATTCTTCTTCTTACAGACTCATACCTCATAATTGAATTTAAGACTGGTCCAAAATTTTCTTTTCTTCTAACTACTGCACTTGATCCATCTGCAATTACTGCTGGTTCAGGAGGAAATGCTTCTTTCCATTCAGGTCTTTGAGACATATTCTCTGGAATTCTAGCATGAATTACTAACTTTGGTCCTTTACCTAATCTTAATCCATTATCAAAAACTGCATCCATACCTGTTGTTGAAGTGTCAGTTACTACTATATCTGATGCATGCCTAATTTCATCCATAGAGTAGTGTAATTTTCCGTTATTATTTCTCATCATCGTATCTACTCCATGATCACCTAAAGTAACCAACAATAATCTATATTTAGCACCAATTACTGGATCATTATATTCATTTGGATGAACTCTAAGAGTTAACTTAAATGACTCTAAAAGACTCCTTGCCGCAGTCACTAGATCTTCTGCTGTTAAATAAGTAGCAGTTGTCTTTGTTGCAGCATAAGTTATAAACCATTCATGAGGTAGAATTCCTAACTCCTCTCTGATTCTTTGGTAATTTCCCTCAGTATCCTCATAGAAAAACCTATCATCAGCAGGGTTACCTACCACTACTTCTCTTCCTTTATAAGCTGGGATAAAATTAACACTTTGGGTTGCAGATGTTTTAGAAGCAAAAAATGCAAAATTAGGAATGACTAACAACCCCATTCTTGCTAGCTCTTGATCATAAAAAGCCATAAATGGAGAGTTATCCTCATACTTAACTGTAATCATACCCTGCTTTAAACCATGGGCTACTAATACCTGCTCTAAATGCTTTGTGGGATCTGAACCGCTAACTACTAAATTAGCTGTTAATGCTTCTAAATCTGTTCGAGGAGAAAAATTCATCTTTCTAAATCCTAAATCTTCACTCCTACCTTCTAATGCTCTTTTAGCAGCCCCTCCAGCTAGGATAAAAGTATCAACTACTTCTTGCTGAAGTTGTTCTATGACAGGAATTCCAGATCTGTATGCACCTTCATCATAAAATCCCCAAATTATTCTTTTTCTATCTTGATAAGCTCCAGGGATTTCTCCGGTTAAACTAAATTGATCTGTTGGGACAAAAAGCTCAACACTTTTTTCTGGGGATAATCCTTCAAGTTCTCTAAGATGAATCCAATTAACTTGTTTACTTTGTAGCTCTGTTAGCTCGGAAAAAGCCATAGCTTCTATGTTTACCATCAGTTAATAGCATTGTCAATAGTTATAATGTAATACACACCTTGGTAGAGCATAACTACTTTCTTCTTGCATTCTTTGCTAAATTAGTATACTAATTCCAGGCTATGAAAATTTTGGCTGTTTTAGAAAATGATTTATATATCAGAAATTTTATTATCTCAGGGGCTTTTGATGATCTTTTAAAAAATAAAAACTTTAAAATTTGTACCTCTGACTTAGTGACTGAACTAAAAAAAGATATACCTAAAGGTAAACACATCGGAAATTATAAAAGACATGAGAAAAATTTAGGAAGAGTAAGGGTTTTTTTACAGATTTCCATGAAGGCGCTCTCTAGTAAATCCTCGACTTTTAAGATTAAATCCGATGCTTACATTAAAAACATTAAGGAAAAAATTATAAATCGAATTTTCTCAACCCCCTTCACCTACCCACTTGCAAAAAACTATTTCTCAGAAAACTTAGAAATAAATAGAAGTTTAGAGAAGATTATAAAGAAATTTAAACCTGATATTGTTATTTTTCCATTTACTGGCAATGAGTCAACTGGACCAGAATTAGTTATATTATCTAAAAAATATAACTTTATGACTCTATTTTTAGTTAATGGTTGGGATAATTTATCTAGTAAAGGAGTTTTTTTATTTAAACCAGACTACTTAGGAGTTTGGGGACAGCAGCAACTAGTTGATGCTTACGATATTCAAGGTATCCCACCTGAGAGGTGTTTCTTGCTAGGTTGTGCTAGGTTTGAAGATTACTTCAAAAATTTAAATCCTAAAAGTATTTTCAAATTTAAATATATTCTTTTTGCAGGAGCTGCAACAGCTAATGATGAGTTAACTCCTCTAAATTTACTGGAAAAGATAATGGATCAATTAAGGATTGCTGATATTAAAATAATGTATCGCCCTCATCCCTGGAGGCACCAAAGGAAGAGTCTAGATTTTTTTGATCCTGAAAAGTATAAACATATTATTTTAGATCCTCAAGTTGCTGACAATTATATAAAGATAAATAAATCTGGTGTAATTGGTGACGCTAACGCTTTTTATCCTGAGTTAGATTACTACCCTAAACTTCTAGCAAATGCACTTTTTATCATCTCACCTTTATCTTCAATCTTAATTGAAGGAGCAATCTATGATGTTCCCTCCCTTGTTTTAGCACATCCTGATCCATTTAATCTAATACCTGCCAGTGAACAGGCAAAATGGCACCATTTTAGAGGAGCTAGGGAGATTTATGGTTGGTATTTTGCTGACTCCCTTAAAGAAATTGAGGAAAAATTTAAAAAAATGTTAAGAATATATAAAAATGATGACTTGAATAAAAGGCTCTTGCGTACAATCCTCTCAAACCAAATTAAGAAATATATATTTTTTGATAATCAATCTTATTCTCAAAGACTTAAAACAGTTGTAGATATTATTAACTCTTCTCAATAATTTTTATCATCTGCTTTAATCTAATTTCATAAGTGTGGCTTTTAATAACTTCTTTTAAGCCATTTCTGGCTATTTTTTCTCGTTTTTTTTCATTTAATAGATAGTAATTAATTTTCTTAACTAACTCCTCTTTTGATTTAAAACTAACAATACTAGCAAACAGGTTATCTAAATCTTTAACATATTCAGTAAGTAAAAAACTGCCTTGTCCTAAAACCTCAAAAGTTCTAAGGTTTGTTCCTTCTCTTACTGCATCATAAATTAAGTTTAGATTTATCTTTGATAAACGAATTATTTTTTTCATCTCATCTTGGGAAACTCTTCCTCCCTTTGTAAATTTCTTTAATGATGAATTAGACCATCTGGGATCTCCCCAAATATTTAAACTGCAATTTAAATTTGTTAAATATCTCTCTCTGTACTTAGAATACGTCCCGACAAATGAAACATCATAGATTTTCCTACTATTTTTTTTACTAAATATCTCTGCTGCAAAAGGTAAATAGTAGATATTTTTGAATCCTAGATTTTTTAATTTTCTCACAACTAAAGGGTCAAAATGAAAAAAATAGTCATAGTAAGATGCATTGTCTCTCATAAACTTCCACCAGTTCATAGGATCTGGAAACCAATTTATAGTTGTAACATTATTTTTTTTAATTTTTTTAAGCAATTCCTTAGAGATGCTCTCACCCTTAACAACCCAAAAAATATCTATATTATTTTCTCTAATTAATCTGAGTATTTTAAAATCTCTATATCTATAAGCCATTTTACTTCCAAGAATTTTTATTAAAATTCTCAGTAGAAAGTCTCCATGACGATAATCATGGTAATAGACCTGATAATTTAGATTTTTCAAAGTCTTTTTTATAGGTGGTAAAAATGAAGAATCAAATGGAAGAGAAAGAAGTATTTTTTTCATTGAATAATTTTAATTAGGTTTTGTGTAACATTTTCTGGAGTAAGTTTTTGTCTATATAATTTATAAGCATTTGATGAAATTTTATTTCTGAAACTTTCATTTTTTAATAAAATCTTTATAACCTTTGCAAGCTCATTAGTCTTACTTACTAAACAACTATTTTCATTATTTAATAACTCTTTTGATGCTTTACTTTCTTTAGTTATAACTGGCTTTCTAGAAGCTATAGCATCATAGACTTTATTTGGGATTACTGACTTTGCCTTGTAACTGTTTCCAAAAATGCCTAAGATGATTTTAGCTTGATTCATCTCCTGCGCCAAATCATTCATAGACATCCAGTCAACAAGTTCCACATTTCTTAATTTGAAATTTTTAATCATTTTTTCAATCTTTGGTTTTGTTTGACCTTTTCCAATTAATTTAAAATGAACTTTAGGTAATTTTTTGGCTGCCAAAATAATACTCTCTACTCCTTGCAGCGGTTGATAACTTCCGTAAAATAATACGTCAATTTCTTCATTAACTTTTCTTGGAAAGAAGTAATCATCGTCTGATCCAACATACACTACATATGCATTATCAGGATTTAGCTGATAAAGTTTCTGATACAACTTAACATGAGCTTTTGTATCAGAAATTACAACATCAGCTAGTTTAAAATTTATCCAATCTATAAAAAAATAAATATAAGCCCAAAAAGAATTTTTGGCAACAATTTTTCTATCTAGAACATAAGTCTCATATAAAGTTGCAAAAACATCAAAAAATACTTTTTTTCTAAATATCTTTCCCAAAAAAAAGGCAACTAAAACATCATAATGGCCTGGGAATCCTACAATAATACAACTTATTCTATCTTTTACTGCGATAAACTGTTTGAGCAGGTGATAATATCGAATAAAAACAATACCCGACCCTCTACATTTAAAAACATTAATTTGATTAAGTTTTAACCCCTTAATAATAATTCTATTTCTAGCATAGTCAGGATCATATGAGCCAAAATAACATACGTTCATCTAATAATCCTCATATAAAGTTGGACATATCGATCAATAGGATTTTTTTCAAAAGTTCTTTTAAGATTTTTGTATCTTTTTTGAATATTATTTATATATACTGAGTTTTTATCTAAAACTTTTATAATTTTTTTAGATAAATTAGAGACCTCAAGATTGCTTACTTCACCTGTTTTTCCCTCTTCCACGATCTCAGGAAGTCCTCCCCTATCTGAAACAACTACAGGGGTACCAGATGCTAGTGCCTCCAAAGCTACCCTACCAAATGCCTCTGGATAAACTGACGGCATAACAACTAAAGATACTGTTTTAAATAAACTTTGCAATTTGTAATGATCCACTCCTCCTAAAAGTTTCACATACTTCTTTATTCCTTTTTCCTTTATTTCTTTAAGTATTTTATCCTTTTCATCTATCCCTCCAGCAAAAATAAATCTTACTGGATGCTTTTTTAAAACTTCAGGAATTGCATTAAACAGCTCATATACGCCTTTACCTAAAGAAAGTTTTCCTGCATATAAAATACCTTTCCTATTTTTGCTTAAAACTTTTTTAATTTCTGCAGAATTATATATAACTCTTACTTTTGAATACCCATTTTTCTCTAAGTATTTTTTTTGGGATTTGCTAATAGCAATAATCTGATCGGCTTGCTTTGCAAAGTTAGCAATAATGGCGTGAGCGAATCTTGTCCAAATTGCGCCAAAAATAGCATAGATCAGGTTAAATAAAGTCTTGTTGGCTATATAGTTTGAATAAAACCAAGGCAAATCTACAGACAAATATTCAAAAAAGCCACACGCTTTATACCTATCTTTAGTAAAAAAACATTTTCCAATACTACACAGAAGTTGTTTATCTCTTAAAGTTACAACAACAGGCACCCCCAAAAACCATGAAGCAATTATCCCACCAGGAATAGTAAACTTAGCATTAATGTGGATTAGATCAACTCTATACTCTTTTGCTATTTTATAGATCCAATAAGCACTCCACAAAAAAAAGAAGGGATTGTTTTGCCAAACAGGGTTTATAACTTTCCTACTCTCTTTTAAGGATTTATAAGCAAAGCTTGAAGGTTCATCCAAAAGCGAAGCTTTCAGGATTTTCCTATAGAATGGGAATCTTAAAACTTTAACTCCAGAAACTACTTCATTATTTTTTGCTCCATAGTTAGGTGTTAAAACAAGATTATCTATTGATCTCTTACTTAAAGCTTTCGATAAATAATAAACACTCCACTCGCTTCCTCCAGGATTAAATGGTGCATAGTAATCAACTAGAATTAATATCTTCATGCAATAGCAGCAATTATTTGGAAACCTACACACTCATCAGGGTATTTGAGTGACATATTCTTCCTCCACTGACCTAATTTTTTATATAAAGAAAGTGAAATCCCACCAACTAGGTCTATAAACCCAATCCATGGAGTATCATAAGATATTGAGGTGATCTTTTCTATTCTAAAACCAGCTCTGTTTAATTCTTCAGCTATTGCATCTTTGCTATATTCAATTTTATGATCAGGATCTGAATAAGAAACTATTCCATACTTTCTCTGCAACTTTTTCCAAGATGTATCTTTATTAGGAATGGCAACTAACACTTTAGCATTTTTCTTCATTATCCTCTTTATTTCCCTCAAGAATTTCTGTCTTTTTTTTATATGCTCTAAAACATCAAATAGTATGACAACATCAATTGACAACCTATCTAAATTAATACTTTTTTCAAAGTCTCCTATCATAAATTCTGCGTTCTTTATCCTTTTATTTTTGGCGTCAATTTTTGCAATCTTTAAACTTTCTTCATTTTTATCTATTCCAATTACTTTTTTGACATATTTGGCAATTTGAAGGCAATGTTGGCCGGAACCGCAGCCAGCATCCAAAATTATAGTTTTTTTAGTTAATAACGATTTATACCAAAGATCACTGTCTTTTCTTATTAAATGTTTGGGGTGAATTGGAACTTTTGATTTTCCAGTCCAATAGACTAATCTTATTGCAAGTGCAGACAGATATTCACTTTTCTTTATTATTAAAATTATCCATCTCATTTGAGCATATTTAAAACAACTGCTTTATTTAAATTGTAGGTTTTTTGCCAATTAAATTCTTTATCAACTCTTTTTTTTGCATTTTTGCCAAGCATTAACAACCTACTTTTTGTTCTTAATAATTTGTCTATCAATTTAACCCAGGTGTTAATTGATAATGGCAATGTGTAACCTTCCTTACCATTGTCAATTATTTCTGGAAAGGCAGCTTTATTTGAAGTAATAACGGGTTTTCCAAATGACATTACTTCAGTCACAACTAAACCAAATCCCTCATCCAATGAAGGAAGTATGAATAGATCCATACGTTCAAACCAGTAAGCCTTCTCCTCACCATAAGCTGAATCAATAAATATAACATCGTCATCTCGACTCTCTTTGCTAACTAGAAATTGAAGTTCATTTTTCAAAGGACCGCTTCCTATAATTATAAACTTTAAATTATTGAATCTTTTTCTTAAGTTCAAAAATACTTTCACTGCAAATATAGGGTTTTTTCTTTCGATAAGTAAGCTCATAAAAAGTATTATCTTATCATTCTCCTTAATAAGTTTTGCCTGCTCTGGCAATTTATGCCATTTTTTAGATGAATCAATTTTACCTCCATATGTTACATAAATTTTTCTGGGATCTACCAAATATTTTTTTGTCAGAAATTTCTTCATATATTGACTTTGGACTATTACTGCTTTTGAAAGATTATAAACATATCTTTCTAATAAGTAATAAATTCTTGGGCTATCTATTGTAACCCCACTAGAAAGAATCGGGACTTTAGGATAAATTAAATTAAAAACTATGACTGCTATCCCTAAAAACCTAGGCGATTGAATTCTTAATATATCAAACTTTTCTTTTTTATAAGTTTTAAAAAGATATGGCAAACATAAGAAACTATATATCCAAGGAGGGAAAATGTGCTTCATAAAACAATATGTAACTTTAAGATTTAAAAGAGTTTTATCATAGGGTCTATTTTTCGGCAAATAAACAAATACCTTAAAACCCTTTTTGCAAAATCCTTTTATAGTTTGATAGTCATAAATTTCTCCTCCTAAATTCGATTTTGGAGAGATACCTAACTGGGGAGAGCAAATCTTTATCATATTGCCTCTTTTATCAAATTAATCTCTTTTTGAAGAAGTTTATCTAAATTAAAATCTTTAACCATTTTTTCTCGTGCGTTTTGCCCTAATTTTTTCCTTAGATCAGCAGAACCCATCAACTCTATTATTTTTTTTCTTATCGAGTTTACACTTGTACTGCAAAATAACCCATCAATATAATCCTCAATAATCTCTTCTATGCCATGAACTTTCGCGCCAATAACCGGAAGACCACACGCCATCGCTTCTAACAACACTTTTACTGGACCTTCTGTTAAAGAAGGCAATAGAAAAATATCAGCCTGATTATATACTTTTGGCAATGCTGTGTTGTCTATTCTATCAATAATTGTTAAATCTATATTGTTCTTTTTTGAAAAATTAATTAATTCATCTTTCAAACTTCCCCTACCAATGATTGTCATCTTGATATTTAAACCCTTCAATGCTTTTAGAAGATTTTTATAATTTTTTTGAGTCTCTAATCTTCCTATAGACAGTAAACTAATTTTTTTATTTCTTCTAGGAAGATTTTTTTCCTTAGGTAGAATCTTAAATACTTTTGTATCTACTCCATTTGGTATAAATACAGTTTTATCACTTGGGGTCCACTCCAAAACAGCCTTAGTTACTGCCATAATTTTTGAAGCAAATAAACATGCTAGCGGATGCATTATAGTTAAAAATAAATACTGCAAGAAGTGTTTTTCAATTAAGCTAAATTCATGATAATCATAACCATAATTAAACATAAATGGTTTTTTGTAAAATATCCTTGTAATTACAGACGGCATTGTACCTGATAGATGATATGCTCTAAAAACGTCACATCTTTTGATATATTTTGAATTGAAAGTGGGAACTAAAAAATTATAAAGAAGTCTGTGGATGTTATTTTTATTTGGAATAACATAAACATTCTTTGGCAAATCTGAAACTGTTTCATTTGCATAAGAAAAAATATACACTTTATTAAAGTTTTTAGAAAAAGCTTTTATATAAAAAGTTTTAAATCTATCTGCCTGCCCATACTTTTCCATATCAGTAAAACTGTCACCAGAGGAGAGAAAAATACCAAGAGTCATGAGAAGGAAACTTTTTTATCTAAATCTGCTTTTTTTAATTGGTCTATTAGTTGCATTGTATTAATCATCAACTCAAAATCAGGATTTTCTACTTCTCTACTTCTGACTCTTTGAAGAAAATCTCTGCAAACTAAAGGCAGTGGTTTTTGATTGTTTGTAGAGATAACCTCTTCCTCTAAATTTTCAGAATTTAGTGATTTTATTTGTTCATCCTCTAAAAGAAATAACCCAGTATTAGTTTTAAAAGTTGTCACTTTTGATTTCAAACCTGGCTTAACTCTATCGATATGAACAACATATTCTATATTATCTGACATGAATAATTTAAAAGTAATAATATCAGTCTCTGTAATAACTCCAATTTTTTCTAAAATTTCTAACTCTCTTACCGAACCAAATAATGTTTGAGCTAAGTAAAGTTCGTGATAAGCAAGATCTTCAAAAATATCTCCATGAAAGCTTCCCCATTTTAACCAATCCACTCTAACCCACTCAACTTCCCCTTCTCCTAAAAGAGAATCCATTTCTTTAATTAGAGGATGATATAAGAAAATATGATCAGTAAATAAAACTTTTTCTTTTTTTCTTGCCAAAGCAATTAATTGTTCTAACTCTAAAGTAGTTTGCGCTGGAGGTTTTTCAACAAAAACATTTTTTTTAGCTTTTAGAGCTTTTTTTGCCAATTCAAAATGAGTACTAGTGGGGGTTGCAATAACTACTGCTTGAATACTTTCATTTGCTAAAACTTCCCTATAATTTATTGTAACTTTTAGATGCGGATAAGTTTGGTTTAACTCATCATGTCTCTTAGTACTTTCTGTTACTACTGTTGTTAGCTGTAGCTCAGTGTTAGATAAATCATTAAACTCTCTTATTAAATTTTCTCCCCAATTTCCTGCTCCAACTATTGCTAATTCATTCATACAATTTGCTATTATATTTTGGGTAAGTCTAAGATACAATTGGTAATTACAAAATGAAAAAAATTGCAGTTATTGGCGGGGGCATATATGGAACAACTATTGCTTTTACTTTGGCTAAAAAATTTTTAGTGGATCTTTATGAGCAATATGATGATATTCTAAAGGCGGCTTCGGGTATAAATCAATTTCGACTACATAGAGGGTATCACTACCCTAGAAGTAAAGAAACTGCATTAACATCATTAGCTAGCGAGAAGAGTTTTTTTAGAGAATTTAAAGATGCAGTGATAGTTAATACAGAAAATTTTTACGCAATTGCTAAAAATAACTCAAAGACATCAAAGTCACAATATCTAAGATTTTTAGAAAGACATAACTTAGAGTATAAAATTGCTGATTTACCACTACTAAACAAAGACTCCGTTCAACTTATTCTTAAAGTAAATGAAAGTCTTCTTGATCCTAAAAAATTAAAACAAATAGTGTGGAAAAAATTAAAGCAGGAAAAAGTAAGGGTATTCCTAAACACTTTTGTTGGCCACAAAATATTTCGCCAATATGACCATGTAATTATTGCAACTTATGCTCACATAAATAAGTTACTTAAACAAAAAGAAAAGCAAAATGACTATCAATACGAATTTTGCGAAAAAGTAGTTGTATCTTTGCCAGAAGAGTTTAAAAATAAAAGTCTGGTAATACTAGACGGACCGTTTATGTGTATAGATCCATTTGGTCAAAGCAAATATCATCTTATGGGAAATGTTGTTCATGCAATTCATAAAACTATAATTGGCAAGCACCCAAAGATATCTAAAAAGTTCTCGTTTTTTTTAAACAAGGGTATTATTAAAAATCCACCAATCACCAATTTTAATAAATTCATTCAGACTAGCGAGCAATTTATTCCGGGTATAACTAAGGCCAAACACATAGGATCAATGTACACTTTTAGAGCTGTTTTTCCAAATAAGGACCAAACTGATGAAAGATTAACAGCTGTTAATCAAATTGATAAAAAAATATTAACAGTATTTTCAGGAAAAATTATAAATTGTGTAGAAACAGCAGATGAGTTACTTAAGAAAGTATCGTCCTAACTTAATTTATGATGATTTTTGCGTGCTTTTGCTTAAAGTTATTGAACCTTTAAATGAATCTCAGCAGACTAAGAGTCCGTTGTTTCTTTCAGAAAACGCTTCTTTCGTGGCCTTCATCCATGAACTGAAGTTCATGGTTTTCGGCACACAAAATAATTTAGCAGATTTACAATTCTTACAAATAAAGCCTTTAGCTCAATTCTGATATGATTTTTTTGAGTAACGACTTCGCTGTGCCATCTTCTTTTAATTAAAGGGGTAGAAAAGTTTTTAAACTTGCCAAATTTTAAAAGCCTAAACCATAAATCATAATCTTCAGCTCCGTTAAATATTTCTCGATATCCTTTTAAATAAAATACAACATTTTTTCTAAACATCACTGAAGGGTGAATAATGGGATTTCTAAAAATTATTTTATTTCTTATTTTTAAATCAGATTCTGGTAGACTTGTTTTTCTAATTAAATTACCCTTGCCATCAATCAAGTCCGCTTGAGAACCAACAAGAACATATTCTTTATTTTTGTTTAAAAAATTTACTTGAGTTTCGAATCTATCTGGAAAGCTGATATCATCACCATCAAATCTGGCAACATATTCACCTTTTGATTTTTTAAGACCTAAGTTTAGAGATTTTGCAACCCCTAGATTTTTTTTATTACTAATTATTTTAATTCTTGAATCTTTAAAAGTCTTTATGATACTTAAAGTTTTATCTGTTGAACCATCATTAATAATGATAAATTCAAAATCTTTATATGTTTGATTTAAAACACTTTTAACTGATTGTTTTAAATATTTTTCACTATTAAAAACAGGCATTACCACACTAAGTTTAGGGTTTTTCATTTAAAAGATTTAAGTACTCTTTAGCAGTTTGTTTGGCAATATTTTCCCAGCTATATTGTTGTACTATATTAAAAGCATTATCAGTTATTTCATTTAGCTTTTTGCTTCTTATTGCCTCATCTATTCCTTGGGCAATACTCTTTGCATCTATCTTTGTTAAAAATCCATTTTTGCCATTTTGGATATATCTTGAAATATCACCTGCGTCGGTTCCTATAACTGGAAGTTTTGCCGACCACGCTTCAAGCAACCTTAAAGGTAACCCCTCAGTTCTAGAAGGTATTAACATTAAATCAGCTTCTTCTAAAAGTTGAATATAGCTATCTCCATAAACAGTACCTCTAAATTCAATATTTTTTTCATTTTTAGCTAAACTCTTAAGTTTTTTTTCTTCAGGCCCATCCCCTACAATAATTAACTTAAGATCTTTTCTATTTAATATCTTAAATGCGTCAATTCCTAAATCAACTCCTTTATCAAAAAATAATCTTGCAATGCAAACTATTTTTTTAACCTTTCTCCTTAGTCTTTGGGCTTTAATAAAATTTTCAACTTCAACTCCATTAGAAATAAAGACTAATTTTTTTGAAGATATTTTTTTCTTAATAATATTTTTGGCTACTGTGATTTCTAAATCATAAGGGATTTTATAAAAAACCAAATCTTGTAAGAAATTTGCTCCCATTGCAAATCCAGAGATTTTAATTCCTTCTCCTAAAATTGTAAAAACAACTGGTTGTATTTTAAAAAACTTAATTATGGGTGACAAAAGTCCAGGAGAAAATGCGAAAAGATGAAGTAGATCGTATTTAGAAAATAGAATAATAAATAAAGCCCTAACTAGAAATTCAATTCTTCCAAAAAGATTGCTAAATGATTTAATAAATCCAACTCTTTTAACTTCCATTCCTTTAACACTGTCTATCCACACACCATTATTTCTAGTAAGAATATTAACTTCAAACCCTAATTTATTTAACTTTTTAGCTAATTCCCATACATGAATTTGTCCTCCTCCAACATGAGGAAACCAAGCATCAATAACCATCAAAATTATTTTATTCGTAGAAGAGCTTTGCTCATTTATAAGTAAGTCTTTAAAAACTACCTCAAACTCTTTAGCAATATTAGACCAATTATAAATTTTAGATAGCTCATGAGCTTTGTTTTCTAAAAATGTTCTTAAGTTTTCATCTTTAATTAAGTTTTGAATTTTTTTAGCAAGATCACTAGCACTTCCTTTTTTAAAGAAAAGTCCCCCCTCTCCTCTAGTTATCTCTTTAAATACAGGGATGTCTGTAATTACAAATGGTACTCTTGATGCACCGGCTTCAATTACTGCCATTCCAAATCCCTCTTCTTCAGAAGAAGAACAAAAAAGGTGTGAATTCTTAAGTTTTTTAATTAACTCTGATCTTTTTAAATTAGACTCTATTTTAACTTTATCTTCTAAATTTAACTTTTTAATTAAGTTTATTAATTTATCTTTAAGCGGCCCTTCACCAATTATTTGCCAAGAAAAATTAATATCCTTACTTTTTAAGATTTTTGCTGACTTAATTAAAAGATCTACTCTTTTATATCCAACTAGTCTAGCAATTGAAATTATTGTAAAAATTTTTTCTTTTTTTACACTCAGACTAAAAAAAGACTTATCTACTCCTGCATAAATTGTAGTTATTGAATCCTTTTTTATTCCATATTTTAAAAGCTTTTCCACTGTTGAGATACTTAGTGAGATCACTGCGTTCCAAGGTAAATTGATGGAGATTCTTTCAGTTAGCTCACCAATTGTTGCTGAAAAAAAATTAGTTAACTTAAACCATTTGCCTATAAAAACATCAGGATACCAAGCAACTTTTGGTCTTCTCTTAAAAAATCCGATTAAAAAGGCACTTGGGTGAGTTACAAAGTTTGTTCCCACTACAATATCAAACTCTAATGTTAAACCCTTAATTAAAGCATAAATAGTAAAGTATAATCTGGAAGGAATCGTTAGAAATCCGCTGTCAACTCTTGAACTTAATGCATTAATTCTAATTAACTTAATATTGTGGTTAAAACTGTCACCTGAACTTTTATTTAACTTGCGACATATCACTGTAATTTGATGGGTCCTGGAAAGTTCTTTTATTAAATAAAAAATGTAGCTTTCAACACCGCCGGTGAATTTCAAATCCTTGCTAGGGAAAAACTCAGTAATGAAAAGAAGCTTCATTGAGAATTTTTTGACTTCTTAATTTTTCCTTGATCAACTTGCTTTAGCGCTATTTTGCGAGCTACTTCAGTAATTTGCCTTTGAG
>CAZMNS010000002.1:21237-36421 GCA_964567705.1 uncultured Gammaproteobacteria bacterium
TTGAGTATCTTCAATTTTTATATATATCCTAAAAAGCAGATAAAATATGATTACAATTGATGAATAAAGTAAAGCATCTACTCCTCTTCCAATACCCACAAAGCTGGCAAATTTAGTAGTAATTTCTGGAAATAAAATAGCAAATACTCCTCCCACCCAAACACACATCCAAAGAAAGAAGGCCAAAGACGACAGCTTTCCTTCTTTAAAACGAAGATATGCACGACTTAGCGCAAATATAGTAAACAAAGCAACAATTAACTGTAATAAGAGTATTTGCATTATTAGAAAATATTTATTTAATTAATTTTCTTATTGCCAATTTGCCAATTATATTAAAGGAATTAAAAAAATTCTGCCCTTTTTTTAGGGAATACTTTGTATAAATAGGCTTTATCGACACTTCTTGAAATTTTAATCCCTTTTCCTTACTTTGTCTAAAAAAATCTGATGCCACTTCCATTCTATCTACCTCAATCAATATTTTATTTATAGCATTTTTAGAAAAAGCTCTGTATCCAGATTGTGAATCACTAGTCCAAACACCTGTTAATGTCCAAGTTGCTAAAGATGCTAGAAAGGCAAGCATTTTTCTTGTTTTTGGCATTCCCTTTTTCTGAACTCTTGTTCCAATTATAAAGTCTGCCTCCTGCATGACAACTGGTTTAACAAGCCTTTGCATCTCTTTAGGGTCATGCTGGCCATCGCTGTCAAGTGTTACCAAAAAGTCATACTTTTTTTCTCTTGCATACTCAAAACCCGTCCCTAAAGCTGCCCCAAGTCCTCTGTTTATAGGATGAGAAACAAAGTTTACTTTAGAATTTTTAAGAAGCTCTTCAGTATTATCTACTGAACCATCATTAATAACCAAAGTCTCTAACTTAAACCCTAAAACTTCTCTTGGCACTTTTTTAAGTACATCTAGTATTACACTACCTTCATTAAATGCCGGAATTACAACTAAACCTTTCATGTTTTTGAATATACCATAAAAGTACCTATTTTTAGGGTATAACTTAAGCTACCCAATAACCTCTAATAAATATTGCTAAAAGAATAAATTGAATTATAAGAGATAAAGCTATTATAAGTTTAATATATCTTTGAAGATTAATTACAAGATACGGAAAAAGTAAAAAAGAAGTTAGAGCAAATCTAGGCATTGATAAAAGAGTACCGGTTAATGTTGGTAAAATTAAACAGCCTAATGTAAATAAAATATAACTTAATTTTACTTTTTTATAGGCATAAATTACTAGAATTAAAAGTAAGACAGTTATTAATAACTCTAAAAAGGCATTAAAGAAAGCTAAAGAAAAAACAGGTATAGAAAGTAAAATATTTAGATATCTATAAAAAACTTGCGGTAGCAATATTATTGGAAAGTTACTTCTTTCTCCAAAAATCTGCTGAGCATTTAAAAAGTATAAAGGGTCGTTAAAATTAATTTGCAGATAGACCATATAGGCAATTAATCCCAAAGGTGATATCAATAAAGAAATAATTACTTTTATTAGGGTATTGAAGTTTTTATGAATTTCCTTATTTTTTATTGCTAGATAAATCTCTAATATTAAAACAGGAATCAAAATAACGCCAAAAATTCTACTTGCAGTAGCAAAAGAAACTGTTAAACCCGCCAGCAAAAAACGTTTTTTTCTAATTAAGTAAAAAGTTAGAGCACATAAAAATAGAAATAAAGATTCTGTATATAAAGAGCCCAGATAAAATGCAGTTGGGAAAGCTAGAATTAAAATGACAGACCAAAAAGAAATTTTATCATTATAATCTAGCTTAAATAATTGATAAGTAAAATATAAAAATAAAAATAAAAAAAGATTTGAGATAAAAAGTCCGGTAAGTAAGTAGTTTTGTCCGACAGTAAAAAGATTAATCAATAAAGGGTATAGAGGGAAAAAAGCTTGGGTGTACTGGGCGATATAACCGTGTTGAGCAATAGTTAAATAATGAACACCATCAAAATTAGCAAAACCCCAAACCCAATAAGGTAGATCCGTTGAAATAAGTGATTCATTATAATAAGGGAATCTAGCTCCGAATTGAGGAATTAAATATATAGAAATAAAAGCTACTAAAAATATCCATAACCGCCAAGCTAAAAAACTTAAAAATACTAATTTAACTGACTGCATATTTATACACTTTTATTGTCTCATCTGTGCATCTTTCCCAGCTAAATTGTTTTAAATTTTCATAACCTTTTTTAATTTTTTCTGCTCGAAACTCTTTATAAGCTAAAACTCTTTTAATTTTTAGAGTTATATCTGATAAATCCTCTGGATTTACGTAGATAGCCCCGTCTCCTCCCACCTCTGGCATTGAAGAGATATTAGATGTAATAACTGGTACCCCGCAAGCCATTGATTCTAAAATAGGTAAGCCAAACCCTTCATAAAAGGAAGGTAATAAAACAACTTTAGATAAATTATAAATTGCTACCAAATCATTATCAGGGATAAAACCTAAAGTATGAACTTTTGGGTTTCCCTGAAACTTACCCAAGAATTCTCTGTAAGCTTTTAGTTCCGGATGAGGTCTAGGATTTTTATCTTCAAAATCTTTTCCAACTAAAACTACCTCTATCCCCGCATCTAGTGTAGCTTGAGTTAGGTTAAGAAGATTTTTATTCCAATTAACATTGCCTATAAATAAACCAAAATTATTTGGAAGTTTATATTTTTTTGATATTTTTTCTAAAAGTTTTATGTCATTAATTTTCTTGAACCAAGGAGAGACAGAAAGATAAGTAATAAAGACTTTGTCAGGACTAATATTAAACTTGTCCAAAATATCTTTTTTAGAGGCTTTAGAGAATGTAATTATTGCCTTGGTACTTTTTAAAGCAATTTTCTGAAATAATAAGTTTATTTTGCCCCTTAAACCTAAAGGATAGTGTTTAGAAAAAATTAGAGGCGTAAGATCAGGTATTGTTACAATTGTTGGTTTTATTTTTGTGATAGGGAGTGATTTTTGAAATAAGTCAAAATAAGGATAGTGTATAACATCAAATTTTTCATCTAAACTACTTAACTTATTAAACTCAAGAATTTTTAATTCTGAGTGTTTCTTTAGATTACTTAATAAATTGCGCGTATAATAACCCATTCCCCTTACTTTATGTCCGGATTGAAGTGGTGTGACATCAAAAGCTAAATTCATATTATTCTTTTAAATATTTTAAATATGCTCTGGGAAATCTTAATGCTGAGAAGAAAGAGAAAATTATTCCCTGTACCCCATCTAGAATTCCTTTATGTCTTATTTGAGTCACAAAAAACCACCAGAAGGGTTTGACAAAGAAATATTCTAAGAATTTGAAGGGGGTTTTACCAATATTCTTCTCTCTAAATTCTTCTGCTAAAAGAGAAACGTACCTTGAGTTTCTTTTTAAATATCTTGAAAAGTTTGGTGAATCAAAGTGGAGTAAATTTTCCTGCAGCCAACCTACCCTTCCTTTAACTACCATCTGCTCGTGAACATCTTTACAAGGAAGATAGGCTTGATCTTTTTTAAAAAGCCTAATAACTCCATCAGGATATACCCCCCCATATCTTAAATACTTACCAAGAAAATAATTTAAGCGGGGTAAAAAAAATGCTACATATTCCCCTTCCATTCCAACTGGACCATCGCGAAGATCTAATAATCTTTGATGTCTCAGAAATAATTTCCTATTCTTTAAATTATCTTGATATTCTACTAGCTCGTTATTATCCATAGAAATTACCTTTCTTATTTCTTTTGCCAACTCTTTACTAACTCTCTCGTCAGCATCTAAGTAGAGGATCCAATCACCTTTTGCTAATTCAAAAGATTTCTGTTTATTAATATGAAAGTTTTTTGGGTTATCTGTTACTAAAACTGATGCATTATATTTTTTGGCAATTTCAACAGTCCTATCAGTTGAAGACCCATCTACTATGACGATTTCGTCAGCTATATCTTTAATGGTCGCTAAGCATTCACCAATATTTTCTTCTTCATTGAATGTAGCTATGGCTGCGGATAATTTTGTCATAAACTTTTAAGTTCCAATTATTTTGAAAACTGGAGTTTTATTGGGAAAATAGATTTTCTCCAAGAAACTGTGATCATTAGATAATTCTAAATCTGTTCCTACAAATAAGATATTTTTTGATCTTCCAGGTTCTTCATTGCCGATTGGTCTAAATTCAAAATTATCAAAAGAAGTAATAGTTGAGAATCCGTATTTATCTAATCCTGTAGGTTTGGCGGTTTGTTGATATTTGATTGGATCATACTGTGAATAAAAAAGCATTAAGATATAGGCCTGATCATAGCGGTCAGTTATGATTACTTTTTCGAAGTTTTGTTTTTTCTCAAAGATAAAAGGAACAAGCTTAGAAAAACCATACTCCCATTCCAAAGCATACTGTTTAGGTAAGTGAACATAGTATTGATGAAAATATTTGGATATAAAAAATAATCCCAACATCATAACTAAACTTAAAAGTAAATACTTATATCTAGACATAGTTATTTTTTCTAACAAAAATCCCAAGCCTACTCCTGAAATTAAAGTTAAAGGAATAACCATATTGTGAGCTCTTAGGGCGTGGGGTGTTTGATAAGTTAAAGAGGCAGCAACAGGCGCAACAATAAGCCAAAAAAATATCAATCTCTTACTATTAAATTTTGTCTTAATTAATACATATAAACCTAAAATTAAAGTAACGATTTCAAAAAAGTATAACTGACCCATTTCAGGAACTTTATTTCTCCCCAATGGATCCCCAGAAATAAATAGAAAATTTGGTGTAAAGTGATCTAAGAAATGGCTGGCAAAATTAAGGCCATAAGCGGTTAATTTATTATGATAGATTTTAGATGAAATATCATTAATATTTTCATGCTCTCCTCTATCTTGATCAACTCTGACAGTAGGACCAATATCTGTAAATATTGATACTCCTTGAAAACGAGCTAATCCCCGGTTAGAAAAAATTATCAAAATAAGCGGGATAATTAATATCACTCCTAAAATAGCTGGAGCGATAACTTTCTTAAAATTTATTTTTCTCCAAAATCCTAAAATAATCAGTAAAAGTAGTAGTGGTACAACAACTCTTGGGCTTTGATATGAATACATCGCTGCAACAAAAGATATGGCGCTTAAAAAATACCATCTATTGCCTTCTAACCCTTTAAGAAAACCTAAAACTCCCAAGGATAAAAAAAATGTTGCTATATTAGTTTCCCAGGCTCCTCTGGAAAAATGTAGATGCCAAGGAGAAACAGCAAGTAAAAAAGCAGTCGAAATTGCAATTAATTCTTTTTTAAAAATCTGTTTAGAGATTAGATAGATAATTAAAATAGATAAACTTCCTAAAATTATTGAAGGAAACCTGGTAGCAAACTCATTTAAACCTAAGATAGCAACAGCAGGTATGGTCAGATAAACATAAAGCCCTGGCTTATAATCACTGAAGGATTTAAAAACTAACGGAAAACTTTCTCCCCATTCATCTTTACCAGTTTTTAAAATAGAGTAAGCATTATATCCAAGTGATGCTTCATCAGCATTAAAGCCTGGTGGAGATACATCCAAATAAATGGTCCTTAAAATAAATCCTAATATTAGAATCCCTAAAATTAAAAACTTTCTCATAATTATCTTCTAATTGTACCTTCTACTGTTAAATCTTTCTAATCAAACTCCACTAAATCAAATGCTTTGCTGCCATCTAAAAAGTAAACAGAGTCAATGATCTTTGCTCCTTCAGGAAAATTTCCCGGCGAAGTAACTAAAAGAGCCCGGGTGGACTCTTTTAGTCTTTCCTCAGCCTCCCAGTCATTTACAAAGGTGATATTATCAAGTCTATCTACCCATCTCCAGTTTGTTTTTTCATACCTTACTAAAGTAGGATTGTTTTGATAAGTGTGGGGATCATACTTTGTGTAAAACAGATAAAAAATATGCGGTTCACCATACCTTTTAGAGATATATATTTGGTCGTACTTTTTTCTATCAATTTTGGCTATTGCTTCTTTAGTTCCATACTGCCAGGCAGATGAGTATTGATTTGGGTAACTAACAAAATATTTATGTAAGTAAACAAATGAACTTATTAATAATATAATAGGGAATAAAACTAAGATAATTTTTCTGATTTTTTTTATTTTAATTAACTCTAACGCAAAGAAAAGTCCGAGGGATGCAAAGATTTGCAATATTCCTATCATAAAAATTGCTCTTAAAGCATGTGGTGCTTCCCTAGTGACTGCTGAAGGGATGGGCGCAACTAATATCCAAACTAACAACAACTTTAGGTTTTTTGTCTTTAATATTTTTATTAACCCTAAAATAATTAAAGGTAACTCAATTAGATAAAGTAACCCTGTGTTGGGTAGAGAAAATTGATAATGACTACCACCGCTAAAAAATAAAAAATCAAAAGAGAAATGACTTAAGTAATTAGGAATAAATTGAGAAATAAAATAAACATAACGATTATAGATCAGGTTAGTTAAAATGATTGGAAAGGTTGAGGTTGTTCTAGCTTCGTTTAAATAATTAATTGCCCCCTGGTCGACAATAGCTACCCAAAAATATCTTGAACTGCTATCATAAAAAATAGCCAATATTGCCGCTAAACCAATAAAGAAACTCAAGACTATAGTTGGTAAAACTAACTTTTTACCTTGTCTAATTATTTGCTCTTTAAAAATAATAAAAGATCCAAGTAAAAATAGTGGGATAAATACTCTTGCAGAATTATAAGTAAATATTGTTAAACCAAAAAAAACTGCAGCTAAAAATAGAAAAGAAAGATTTTTAAATCCTCTAAGAAAAAAGTAAAGAGCAGTTAAAAAAAACGTTAACGCTAAGTTAGCCTCTAGACCGATACGGGAAAGGAATATATGCCATGGTGATATAGCCAGAAGTAATGCTGAAAGTAGGGCAATTTTATTATTAGTTATCTCTTTAGTTAAAAGAAAAATTATGAGTACTGCTAAAACACCAGCAATCCTGGAGGGCAATCTTACTGACTGTTCATTTAAACCTAAAAAATGAATAAAAGGAACTAAGGTGTAAATATATCCTGGCAATTTATAATCACCAAAAGCTTCAAAACTTAAAGGGAGTCTCCTCCCCCATTCATCTTTGCCAGTTTTTAAAATAGAGTAAGCATTATATCCTAATGAGGCTTCATCCCAATTTAGAGAAGGAGGAGATTGGTTTGGTAAGATAAACCTTACCAAAATTGCAACTGCTAGAATTAGTATAAGTAAAATTTGAGTTTGAAAACTTAAGAATTTACTCATTATCTAATAAATTTGTATTAAAAATTCTAAAAATTATATTTCCTGATGGATCATAAATATCTTTTATACTTTTAACTCCTTGAGGAACCTCAGAACCAGAGGCAACTATTAAAGTGTTTTCCATTTTTGAATCAGCACTAAAGTTTATATCTTTGAAATAGTATTTGCCTAACTTAAAATTAATCATATCCAAAAATTTAAATCCTTCGCTTTCAAAGTATAGCCAATCTTGAGCAGATTTTTGAAACTCCTTAGGTTCCATCGCTGAATAGAATGCTACAAAGCTTTGTGGTTCAGAATTTCTCTTAGTAAAAATAACCTGATCAAACCCATCTTTATTTTTCTCAACAAACTCCACAGTTTCCTGGTAACCATATTTCATCCCTCCTAACTCTCTTGAGAAAACATGATAAAGATAATGATCCATGTTATAAACAAAACTCCAAATAATAATTAAACTTAAACCCGCAAGATAGACATATTTGATATTTCTCTTGCGGAACATTTTGAAAATAGAGTAAGCACCAAATGCAGATAGTATTGGAATTAGAAAAAGTAAAGTTTGCGCTCTTTGAGCATGCATATAGTCTTTTGTTAAAGCAGCAGGGATTGGAGCAACTAATAAAATAAGCATCAGAACATTAAAATGTTTTGGAAGTATTTTTTGTCTGATTAGTATGAAACTAGCAACCAAAATCAATAAAAATTCCCAAGCTGATATCAACCACTCACCTGGAAGATTAAATAAAGTTGAGTTTGAACGATGAGGTGAGGTTAAAAAAGTAGTAGAGAAATAACCTAAATAATTTTGACTAAATTCACTTAAAATAAACTGCGGACGGTTATTAATTATTCTCCTAATTGGGTCCGGCAATTTATCTTCGTACTGAACATTTCTTAAAGAAAGTACATGTTCTTTTGAATAAATAGCTGCGTCTTGTGCCCGTCTTCCAGCTCCTGAAAAAAGATATCCATATGCTATAAACCAAAAGGAAAGTAAAATAATAACTATTGAACCTAAAAACCATTTTTTTTCAAATTTTAACAACTGTTCTCTATAAAGAATAAATAACCCAAGAACTGTAAGTAAGGAAAGCACTTTAAATGAGTGATAAGTAAACATACTTATCCCAAAAAAAAGCGCTGATAAAATAAGCACTGGCCTATGCTTTAGGGAAAGTAAAAATAGATAAACTGCTAAAAGATAAGTAAAACAACCTATATTTGATTCCCAGGCTAACCTAGAATAATGAACATTCCAAAAAGAAATAGCAGTAAAAAAAGCAGCAATTAAACCGACCTTAGAGTTAAAAATTTCTCTAACCAGTAAAAATATAATTAGTACAGTTAAAGAGCTTAAAATAGCTGATGGTAATCTTACGGCAAATATATTTAGTCCAAAAAGTGAGATTGAAGGAATTGTCAAATAAGTATATAAAGGAGGTTTATAATCACCAAACCCTCTAGGATTTATAGGCAAATAATCTCCCCATTCATCACTGCCAGTTTTCAAAATTGAGTAAGCAGAGTAGCCCTGACCTATTTCATCTGCTGTTACTCCTGGTGGATAACTTTCCAGCCAAAAAAGTCTTAAGAAGAACGCTAAACTCAAAATTAAAATAAGTATTAATTTCATTAAACTCCTTCCACTATATAAAAAATAGGTTGACCTAGTGGATTAACTATAGTTTTTAATATTTTTAAATTTTGAGGTGGGTTATCCCTTAAATCATAATCTAGCTCATCTCTGGCAGAAACAACATATAACATTTTTGGTTGAATAAAATAAGTTATTCCTCCATTAGTTTTAGCATCTTTATTAAGATAGCCAAATATTAATTTTTCACCTAATCCAAAACCATCTATACCAGGTAAGATATTTCTTTGGGTTTGCTCAGTTACAAACTTTTGATGAAAATCAAAGGGACTATATTTAGTATAAAAAAGATACCTGATTAAAGAAGGTTCATAACTGTTATTAATAACTATTGTTTGATACTTTTCTTGATTTTGATCCACAAAGTTTAATGCTTCTTTAAATCCTACATGCCACCATCTCCAAGATTCAATTGGATAATGAACATAATATCTATGTAGATATAAAGAGACTTCTAAAATCAATATAACAACTACCAAGACAGAGAGGAATTTAGCTAGTTTAATTTTTCTAAAATTATCAAATAGATAAAAAAATCCTAAGCCGCTTAAAATCATTAACGGAGGTAGCATTAAAATCAGCCTGGTGGCGTGAAGCCCCCCACCATCTGTTAATGAAGCAGGAATAGGTGCAAGTAGTAACCAACCAGATACTAGTAATTTATTCGTAGAAAAGCTCTGCTTATTTCTAAAGTTTTGTCTGGTAAGTAAAAACCATAAACCCAAAAGGATAGTTAAACTCTCTATACCATAAAGTTCACCCATCTCAAAAATAGATTGCCTAAAGTTTGGATCTCCTGTTGAAAAAAGAAAGTTTGGAGAAAAAGCATTAGAATAATTATGAAAAAATATCTGGGAAAAAATTAGTGGTTTATTATGAAAAATTCTTTCAAAAGTAGAATCTATTCTCTGAAACTCTCCATCTAAGTTAAAATATTCTTGTCCTTTCCTGGCAACATTTACTTTATCCAAAAGAATGCTGTCTTGAAAAATACTTACTAAAGTAAACCTTTCTCTGGCAACTCCAGTATAGGTTGACCATAAAGCTGGAATTGCAGTGAGTATTAAAATTAGTGCAGCTAAACTTAAAAATATTTTGTCTTTAAAAACTTCTCTATACTCACCTTTGTAAGTTATAGCTAGTAAAAGCAGTAACCATAGAGGCACAAAAACTACTGCTGTTGAATAAATATATATTGATAACCCAAAAATAAATGCAGAAGGGACTAAAAAATATCTCCTTTTTAGTCCCAAAATATAAAGGTAGGTTCCAAAAATAATAAATGTCAAAAGCATAGTAGTTTCAAAAGCAGCTCTTGAGTACTGCAGATGCCAAGGAGATAAAGTCATCAATAATGCACTAAATGAGGCAATTTTCCAGTTAAATAGTTTTTTAGTTAGTAAATATAATCCTATAATAGATAAAACACCCCAAAAAGCAGCAGATGCTCTAACTCCTATTTCATTTAGACCAAAAATAGCGATAAAAGGAACATCTGAATAAAGATAAAGCGGTGTTCTGTATTCAGAGAGTGATCTTAAATAAAATGGTAAAAATCTACCACTTAAGTCTTTGCCAGTTGTAAGTAAAGAGTAAGCTTGATACCCAACATCAACCTCATCTCCAAAAAGCGAAGGAGGCACGTTTTCTAATTTATAGACTCTTAAAAAAACTGCTAAACAAAGAATAAGTAAAATAATTAGGATTTGAAATTTTTTCACCTTACAATAATTCTACGTGCGGGAGTTCTTCGGTGCAAGCACAGAATGAAGTTTTCGCTTGATTCGATAAAAAAAGAAAATTATCTGCAAAATAAAGGCTTCGAAATCTCCATGATAGATTTTAGCTGAATCCCAGTTTAATTTAAGACGGTTTTGATTAGATTTTGTGGCTCCAACTAAATGAGTTAGTTCAATAAGTGGGTAATAATATATTTTTTTATTTAATTTTTTCAGTTTTCGGCATAAATCTATATCTTCATAGTATAAGAAGTATCTTTCATCAAACCCACCACAATTCCTAAACAGATTCGCTGAAATTAAAAAAGCAGCCCCATAAACACAATCAACTATAATAGGTTTATTTTCCTTAGGTATATATTGGCTATAAGTTTTTGGAATTCCCAGAATCAGCTCCTTAAATGCTCCCCAAACTGAGGGAAACTTTTTTACTGTTGCTTGAATTGATCCATCAGGAGTAATAAGTTTTGGTCCAATTATTCCAATATTTTCATCAGCTTGATAGAAATTAATTAATGGAGTAAAAATATCTTCTGTTAAATAAGTGTCAGGATTTAGAAAGAAAAGATATTCTCCTTTTGCTATCTTTACTGCTTTATTGTTACCATTAGAAAAACCTAAATTTTTATCAGAGATAATAAGTTTTATTTTTGGAGTAAACTGTTTTAACTTATCTACTGTTAAGTCTTCAGAGGCATTATCTAAAACTATAACTTCACTTTTATCTGGTAAAAATTTAAGGACTGATATTATACATTTATCAATAAAATCCTGACTGTTAAAGGATACAATTATTACTGAGAGTTTTTTATTCATCATTTAAGTATAGATAGTAATTGTAAATTATCATTATTGCGTAACCAAAAACTAAAATCTGCAAAACTAGTAGATTATTCACTGTTGAAGCAAGTAAAACACTCTTTGGTTCAAACAAACCTCGATAGAGGTTTATAAAATGCAGTAGTGAAAAAAAGATTAGACTTATCAAATATCTTTTGTCCCAAAAAGTAAGAATAGTTAGAAATACAATCGCTGAAATTAAATATCTCTCGTGCATTCTTGTTAAAAAGAAGAAATATAAAAGAGTTATCAAAAGTAGTGCTTGTAAGATATTTTTTAAAATGATTTTCTTTTTTAGAAATATTATTAATATAATTAGGAAATTAAATGCAAATAATAGATAACCCCAACTCTGCAGAGTTATTCCTAAAAATGAATTGAGGTCAGATTCTGTTTGAAAATTACTTAAAAATCCCCAAAAATTTATTGCGTTTTCATTAGTTGAAAAAGCAACCAGAGAAAAGTTAAGTCTATAAAGTTCATAGGCCCAAGTTAAACTAAATTGATGAAATGGGAGATATGCAAAATAAAATGTAAGTACCATAATGCCAAAACCTAAAAGTAACTGCTTGAATCCCCATTTCTTAAAGCTCAAATAAAAAAATAGCGGCATAAATATCAAAACTGTTTGTTTGCTAAGTAAACTTAAGATTAGAGATAAAAAGAATAGAAAACTTTTGTTTCTAACATATAAATAAATCGCTAACATTATAAAAACTATCGGCAAAAGATCTATTTGTCCCCAAATACTTGTTAGATAAATAACTGCAGGGTTTAAGATAAAGATAAGTGCAGCTAATTTTTTTTTAGTTAGTAAATAAATTAAATAAGAAATTGCAGTTGCTGAGATTATTGCTGGAAGCTTTAAAAATGAAATATACGTATTTTCCCATTCAAAAAAGAAAACTAGGTTAGAGGGAAAAGATTGAA
Source organism: uncultured Gammaproteobacteria bacterium (assembly GCA_964567705.1). Taxonomy (GTDB): domain Bacteria; phylum Patescibacteriota; class Microgenomatia; order Daviesbacterales; family UBA10151; genus CAZMNS01. Next base: position 33,712 of record CAZMNS010000002.1, read on the forward strand.
TTAACTGATTAATAAAATAAATACTTGAAAGTTTAAATTGATAGAGCAAGTAGCTTGCTGCAAAGGTCCACATCGCAAATGGTGGATAGTTTGGAAAAGCAAACTTATCAAAACTTCTTTCGTAAAATCCCAAAGGTCCAAGATAACTTAAACTTTTTGCCCATTCAACATGATTTTTAATATCTCCAGAATAAAAAGGAACAGATATTAACCAAAGCAACCAAATAATTCCGATAAATAGAAGAAAATTTTTACTCTTACTATTTGTCATATACTAATCTTTTAATTTCATTTATGAATTTTTCTTTAGAAAAATCTTTTGATCTTTTAACTGCTGCTTTTGAGAGTGATTGTCTTTTTTTCTCATCTTTAATTAAATCTAAAGTAAGATTATTTAACTGCTTTAAATTATCCCAAAGTAGCCCAGAAATATTATGCTCTATGATCTCTTTTTGTCCCCCTAAATTTATAACAATTGGAACAGCGCCCCCTGCCATCGCTTCTACTGTAGTTATTCCAAAATGTTCAAATCTTTTTGGATCTGTCTCGCCAAATCCCGAAGCGTGCCAATAAATGCTTGAGCTTCCATAAAGAGTAATTAATTTTTCTAAGGATGCATTTGGATAAAATTCTATATTTATACCCTTTGCTTGAGATTTAAGTTGTTCTAGGTAATCTTTATCTCCTTCCCCTAATCCTCCAACTAAGTACAAACTCCAGTCCTCTGCTTGTTTATTTTTTGCTAACTCTCTAAAGCTATCAATTAATACTTGATGTTTTTTATCTTTTAAATACCCAAAAAACCTGCCGACTGAGAGAATATATTTTTCTTTAGCAAGTGGTTTTATTAGGTGAATCGAGACAGGGGGATAAATTACTTTTCCCTTTAAGTTCCAAGCTTTCTCTACATACTCTTTAGTAAAAAAAGAGTTATAAATTGCCATATTCCAACTTGATAGTTTAAATTTTCCCCAAACAGAGCTTAAATTATTTTCCACAAAAGGAACCTGAAAATGAACATAGCTGTTTTTAGCAGTTGAGAAAAAAATACTGCCATCAGTTAAATAAAATAAATGATCGTAATTTTTTAGAAAAAGTGCTCTTTTTAAAAATGAACTGTTTTTACCTAAAGGAGCTTTAATAAAATTTACTAAAGATAAATCTAATCCATGGAGAGCAATAATTTTTTCCTTAATTTTAGAAAGATCTAAAGAGGCTAAGTGAGTATCTAATAAAACATCAACTTTATTTTCATAAGAGAGCACCTCAGCAATAGTGAGCATATATTTTTCACCGCCACCAGCTGTATCTAAATAAGGGCTATATAATGCAATCTTCATCAATATTCAAAATCATTCTTATTTAATTTCTCATCAATTTCTTTATACTTATCTTTTAAAGGTTTCGCTTGTTGCATCTCCCAAAGTCTTACATATGTCATATAAAAGAAAAATACTTGCAGTATAGAATCAATTACCCCAATTGTCCCTGCAAAAAAACCCTTTCTTTTAATACCTTGATTGAATAGCTCTGTAATAAATATCCTAAAAAATCTCCACCTTGTCATTGGAGGGTGCCCAACTTCAAGTCTTAACTTTGCATCAATTTTAGACCATTCTAAACTTTTTAAAATAAAATGATCTATATTACGATGAGTAAGATGAAGGAGTGAGTTTTTAGTGTAGCCTAGTTCCCCTCTAAATTTTCCATATTCATGTACTTTTCCCACCCAAGTTTCAAAATCATCTTTTTTAAATAATCTAATCACCCAATCATTTTTATAAGGACCATAGTTAACCTCTTCTCCAAAAATAATATTTCTTCTAGGGATAGCGAAGGCTGATTTGTTAGATTTAACCAGCTCTAGGATCTCTTGTCTTAAGGGCTTTAGAACCCGCTCATCAGCATCAATATATAAAACCCAATCCCCTGATGCATGTTTGAGCGCATAGTTTCTAAGCGTAGCAAAATCACGTTCATGATAGTGAACTATCTTACTGGTATACTTTTTTGCTAAATCCAAGGTTTTATCTGAACTACCATTATCAGCAATAATTATTTCATCCGCCCATTTTATAGATTCTAAACAAGTAGTAATTCTATCTTCTTCATTTTTGGTAATTACTACAGCGCTAATCATATTTAAATTTTAAAACTTCCTTGGTGTAAATTGCCAAAGATAAAATCAATTAAAGCTCTTCTTCTTTGAAGATTTTTAAAATTAAACAGTGCTTCTTTAATTAAAGCAAGCTGGGTCCTCAAACTTAAATGCTTTGAGGCAAAAAGCATCCTATTTCTGGTTATAAAGTAATCCTGCAAGGGTGAACCTAGTCCTGTTGATTTGGCATTTTCATGATAAACTTTAGCCTTATATAGAAAATATATTTTAAACCCTGCTTGTTTTACTCTTGTTGAAAAGTCAGTATCTTCAAGGTAAAGAAAAAACCTTTCATCAAACAAACCAACTTTATCAAAAACCTCTCTTTTTATCATCATTGCTGCCCCATTTGCTTCGGTTTCAAAGTCCCTGTCAAACTGACCCTCATCTCTTTCATCCACACCAATATGTTTAACCAAAACATTTAATCTATCTAATGTCTTACCGGCATACCAAATTGTTTTTTTGTCAGCAAATAGAATCTTAGGGCAAACAACTCCAGCATTATGTTTATCCATTCCAGCTACTAAATTCTCAATTCCCTCCTTATCC
>CAZMNS010000003.1:0-5946 GCA_964567705.1 uncultured Gammaproteobacteria bacterium
TTGGAATTATTTTTACTCATTTACTTTTAGCCTAATACCTCTAGTTGGTGGTTTTGTAGGGATGATTATATCAAAACCCTGGGGGTTCCTAGAGAGTTCTATTGGGAGAGCTGTATTTTATATCTCAGCTGGATTATTTAGCTGGGGAGCGGGAAGTATGGTTTGGTCTTTTTACAATTTTTTCCATCAGATATCAGTACCTTACCCTTCTCTAGCTGATTTGGGATTTATTCTTGCTATTCCACTTTGGGTAACAGGTGCAGTTAACTTATCCAAAGCAACTGGTGCCCAGTTTGCTTTAAAGAATATAGGGGGGAGGTTATTTTTAATTACTGTACCAATATTACTTATGGCACTTTCTTATTATTTATTAGTAGTAGTTGCGAGAGGTGGGGTATTGAGTGAGTCTTTTGACGATTTACTAAAACTTTTCTTTGATCTTGCATATCCACTTGGTGATGTATTAGTGCTAACTGTAGCTATTGTGATTTTTGGCCTTTCGTTAAAATATTTTGGTGGTGTATTTAAGCTATCTATTTTATTTTTACTGTTAGGATTTGGGGTGATGTATGTTGCTGATTTTGTTTTTTCATATACCACCACAATTGAAACATTTTATGTAGGTAATTTTGGAGATTTGTTCTTTACTTTTGCCCTATTTTTGATAACATTTGGAGTATTAGGGTTTAGTGATAGTTTAAGAGGAGAACTAAAATCATAAACTATGGATTCATATGCACAGGCAGCTAGTAGAATAATAAAGGAACAACAGTCCATTATTGGTCCTGTGGCTGTGGACCAAGCAAGAAAGGTGGGTGGGCTTGAAGTAAAAAGTGTTGACGATATTCAAATTTCTGGAAACAGAAAAGAGGTTTTGGGAAATTTAGTTAACCAATATGCCAAACTTTTTGGTAAAGCCTCTATTGAAGTTTGTAAAGAAGCATTTGAGCCCTTTGAGGATAAACTCTCAGCTTCAGAAGTTCCAGATATCCTGAAAAACTAATTGCAATTTAGTATATAGTATATAGTAGATAGTTCATGGTAGATAGTATTCCTATCAGTATGAACAATAAACTATGAACCATTAACTATTAACTAATCATTATGTCTTCATCAGATAAATTACAAACAATTCTCAGATTACAACAATTTATTTCAAGCAAAGAAGAGGGAAAGCTAATCTTGCCTAACCTACCTCCTAAAATACTTTTGGAAGTTAACTCTCTAGGGCTAGACTATCAGTTTATCTCTGCAGTTTTTTTAGATGCAAATTCTCAAGTGCAGCTTTCTTTTTTTGTGGATAAAGATCATTTAAAAGATCCTTCAGTGAAAATAGAAAATCCAATTAGTTTTCAAAAACTTTTTAAAGATGACGGAAAGTGGGATAAAGAACTGCTTTGGGGTAAACCCTTAATTGCACCTGATCCTAGGCAGCTGCTATTACCAATTTACCCAAATGCTGAAAACATTAACTCACTACTTATTTTGCCAATAATAATCTCAGCTAAGGTTTCAGGTGCAGTTATCTTAGCTTCCAATAGAGATCAAAAGACAATTACCAAAGAAGAGTTAGAATATTTAGAATTAATTGTTAATTTAGTTAATGATGCCTATAGACTTTATGATATCCAAACCTCGCTAACCCAGGTAACTCAGGAAGTTTATAAAATGAATATCGCTCTTCATGAGCTAGACAAACTAAAAGATGATTTTGTATCTGTTGCCTCCCATGAGCTTAGAACTCCAATGACTGCCATCAGATCCTATTCTTGGATGGCTTTAAATAAATCTGATGTCCTATTATCTGATAAATTAAAAAGATACTTATCCAGAACTTTAATTTCTACTGAAAGATTAATTAATTTGGTTAATGATATGTTAAATATCTCCAGAATTGAATCCGGAAGAATTGAGATTTCCCCTAAATCTTTTGATATAATCCAGCTGGTAGGCGAGGTGGTAAATGAGGTTTCAACCAAGGCTGCTGAGAAATCACTCAATCTTCAGCTAGATAAATCAATTGTTCCTCAAGTTTTTGCTGATCCGGATAAGTTGCACCAAGTTTTACTAAATCTTTTGGGAAATGCTTTAAAGTTTACATCATCTGGTGGAGAGATCAGCGTCTCTTTTTACTCAGATGGCAACACAGTTGAAATCTCTATTAAAGATAGTGGGGTGGGGATATCTAAAGATGACATGTCTAGGTTGTTCAAAAAGTTTGGTAGGCTGGATAACTCTTATGTTGCAGCAGCCACTACTGGTGGGACTGGCTTAGGTCTTTTTATCTGTAAAAGCTTAATTGAACTTATGAAGGGCAAAATTTGGGCAAGGTCAGATGGTTTAGGAAAAGGTAGCACATTTGTCTTTTCACTGCCTGTTGCCACTCCAGAGGTGTTAAAGAAAGCCTCAAGTTTTACCCAAAAAGCAACTGGAGAGGCTAAGGGATTAGAACCAGTAGCGCTATAAGCGTATAGCGTATAGCGTATAGCGTATAGCGTATAGTGTATAGTTGATATAAAATTTAATTATGGATGTAGGTAAGAAAATACTCATAGTAGAAGATGATCAGTTTTTAAGGGAGTTTTATCAAGAGCTGTTGCAAACAGAAGGCTTTTTAGTGGATGTGGCGTCGGAAGGGGAGACTGCTAGCGCTAAAATTCAACAAGGTGGGTTTGATTTAATTCTTTTAGACATTATGTTGCCTAAAAAAGATGGTTTGCAGATTTTAAGAGATAATAAAATTAACCCACCACAAAATAAAAATGGACCTATTGTAGTTTTAACAAATCTAGGACAGGACGCTATCATTAAAGAAGCGTTTGATCTTGGGGCCGAAGGTTATATGGTTAAATCCGCTCTAAATCCGGACCAAGTTTTAAATGAGATTCATCACTATTTAAAACCCAACACTGCTCCTCAATCGTAAATCGTTTTCATGAATGACTTAAATGTTCTTTACCAAGATTCTAGCTTGATAGTTATTGATAAACCACCTGGATTAGTTGTAGACCCAAGTAGTACCCAGCAAAGTTTAACGCTTGCTGATATTTTAATCTCTGATTTTAAGATTAAGCTAGAAAGGGGGGGAATTGTTCATAGGTTAGATAAAGATACCTCTGGTGTAATTTTAGTTGCTAAAACTAAAGATGCATTAGAAAAACTCCAAGCCCAGTTTAAAAATAGGGTAGTTAAGAAAGAATATCTAAGTTTAGTTCATGGATTTTTAGAAAGTAGGGTAGTTGAGGGAGCTATTGCTAGAAACCCTCGCAGCAGAGAGAAGTTCGCTATTTTAGATGAGGGTTCGCCTCGCTTCGCGGGCGAAGCGGGAAAAGAAGCAAAAACAGAATTTGTACCAATTAAGTTAATGGTTATGGGTTCAGAGTTTATAGAAAAAATATTTTCAGATTTCAATAAGATACAGATTAAAAAACTAAAAACTATGAACTATGAACTATATACTCTAGTTAATTGTTTACCTTTAACTGGACGGACCCACCAAATTAGGGTACATTTAAAATATATCAATCATCCGGTAGTTTCAGATGATAAATATGCTGGAAGGAAAATAGTTAGGTTAGATCACCGGTGGTGTCCCAGGCAGTTTTTACATGCAGCTAGACTAGGGTTTAAACATCCAGTATCAGATAAATGGATGGAGTTTGAAAGCCCGCTACCAGAAGATTTAGAAAAAGTTTTATGGACAACATTTTCTTACAACTTGCTTTAGCTCTATCTTTATCATCACTTTTTGGTTTTTTTGTGCTGCGCCTTAAATTACCTTTAGTAGTAGCTTATCTTTTAGCTGGTGTTTCTATCTCGTTGGCGAGTTTAATTGATCCTAGTCACTCGATTGTATTTGAAATTCTGCCAGAAATAGGAATTGCTTTTGTGCTTTTCTTAATTGGGATGGAACTTGATCTAAGGGAGATTAAGTTACTTGGTGCGCCAATTAATGCTTCTGCTTTAGGTCAGATTATCATCTCTACAATTGCTGGGTATGCCCTGGCTGGAGCATTAGGCTTTAGTACTACTGAGAGTATTTATATTGGTTTAGGGTTAGCATTTTCTTCAACTGTAGTGGTTATTAAAATGCTTCTTGAAAAGAAGGATTTAACCTCTTTATATGGGAAGTTATCAATTGGAATTTTACTAGTAGAAGACTTAGTAGCCGTTGCTGTTTTAATGATGATCTCTGTTTCCAGCTCAGCACTAAATTTAGGCTTTCAGGAGAGCTTACCAATTTTAACTCTGATCCTTAAGGCAATAGCCCTTTTTATATTAACCTTTATTCTTTCCAAACATTTTTTGGAAAAGATCTTTGACTCTATTGCTAAGTCTGTTGAGTTGCTTTTTTTAACAGCAATAACTTGGTGCTTTGTTTTTACTTCTTTAGCCGTTTTAGCTGGTTTTTCAGTGGTGATAGGGGCATTTCTAGCAGGAGTTGCACTTGCTTCTTCCCCTTACCATTTACAAATTCAAGGGAAAATAAAACCATTAAGAGATTTCTTCCTAACTTTATTTTTTGTATACCTTGGTCTACAAGCAAAAGTAGAGGATTTTATTAACTACTTACCTGTTATTGCCATCCTGACCCTTTTTGCAGTTTTAATTAAACCTATAATTTATACACTCTTTCTGGGGATTTTTGGCTTTAGAAAACATACTATTTTTCAAACCTCACTAAATTTATCTCAGATCTCTGAGTTTTCTTTGGTAGTTTTATTAGTAGGCGTAAATTATAACTTGGTATCATCTCAAGCGCTTTCAGTAATGGCAGCTGTGGCTGTGATATCTATTATAATTTCATCTATCATGATTGATTCTTCAAGAAAGATCTATCGTTTGGCTGCTCCCTTCTTTGCCTTTTTTGAAAGAGAAGGAATGACCCACTACTTAGAAGCAAAGCTAGAGGATTCCTTAAGAGATCATGTTGTAATTATTGGAGCTCACAGAGTGGGGGGACCAGTCGTAAACTTTTTAAAGAGAGAAGGGATTAGCTTTGTGGTGTTAGATTTTAACCCAACTGTAGTTTTTGAGATGAGGAAAAAAGGAATAAAAGTTTTATATGGTGATATTGGGGATCCAGAAATTATTGAGTATCTAAAACTTGAGGATGCAAAATTAATTATCTCTACCGCTGCTAATATTAATGATAATGAACTTCTTTTAGAGGAGTGTAAGAGAAGAAAAATCAGGGCAAAGGTTGTGGTAAGAGCTCAAGATAATGATCATGCTAAAGCGCTAGAAGCATTAGGTGCAGATTATGTTATCTTGCCTGAGAAAGTTTCAGGAGAATACTTGGTAGAAAAACTTAAAAATGATTGGTTAAAATCAGTAACTTCTTGACTCTAGCTTTAATTATTTAAAGTATGAAAGCAGTAATTTTAGATTTTAGGGATAATTAACAATGGATTATCTAGTAACAAGTAAAAGGTTAGAAGTTGACTTAAAAAATGCATCTTTGTAGATGATAGGGTAGAACATGTTGAAGCTGCTAGTAGAGTTGGTATGAAATCGTTTGTTTATCAAGATCTCCCATTTTTGCAATTGCAGAAAACATTTGCAATATGTTAAATTAATTTTATGGGAAAAATAGATCCTAAAGTTAAAGATATTTTGCTTCTTTTAGGAATCACAGGATTTGTAGCAGCTGCTATATTACTTCCTGGTTTGCCAAAAGTCTTAACACCTTTCTTTAAAAAGCAATATAAAACCTGGGGACATTTTAATAGGAGGCGTTTAAAACAAGAATTAATAAGAATGCAGAAAATTGGAGTGATTGAAGAGGTTAATCAAGATGGTGAGATATTACTAAATTTAACTGATAAGGGAAAAACAAAATTATTAAAATATAAGCTTGGTGAGATGACTTTTAATAAGAAATATTGGGATAAAAAATGGAGGTTAGTTGCCTACGATATACCAAAAGTAAAAAAGAACCAAGCT
>CAZMNS010000003.1:5956-9864 GCA_964567705.1 uncultured Gammaproteobacteria bacterium
AAAACAACAAACTGGAAAATAATTCGGGGTTCACAGGCAATTATGAAAAGACCGCAGTCAGCGTTTATACTGAGGCAACGATAGGAAAGGGATATGGATATTTTTTTTTCTCCTCAATGAAAATGCCGGATGATTTTTCATTTCTAGGTGAAGAAGCTGCAACAATGGCAATTGAAATGCAAAATCCAAAGAAACCGGAAAACAAGGAACATATCGTGGTATTCGAACCTGAAGCATTCCGCAGCCTGCTCAAAAAGATGGATTTTTACAACTTACAAAAAAGTTTATGGCTAACCCCTTATAAATGTGATGGGGAGATAGAGTTTTTAAAAACCCTCTACTATCTAGAAGAAAATGTTATTTTACTAACAATCAGTGGTTTGGAGGGTGAATCTGCTTATAAAAAATACTTTGGACTTTAAATATAAGTGCAACGAAATTTTGCTATTGCCAGAAAAGTTGTCAATTTTATATAAATAAAACATTAAGAGGATTATGAAACTGTCTTGACACCCTATAGCCTCTAATCTTATTATTAGATTACTTAAGTGGAGGTAAAATTATGGCAGGATACGGAGGTTTTTTTAAAGGAGAAAAAAAGAAAAAGAAAAAAGGGAATATAAATCAAAGCTTTTCAGTTTCACCCACTTTTGTGCCTCCTAAGGTGATTCCAAAGCGTAAAGAAAAATATTAAGCAGGATGAATAGTGTTAGACGGAAGAAAGTTAAAGTTGTCTACAAAAAAACGTCGTTTCCAAAATTTACCAAATAAAAATTCTTCAGTTAAACTTGGCATATTAGCACTTCTGGTATTGCTTTTATTGTTTGTTTTTGCCAAAGTATTTCAATTTATATATTCTTTGGAACAGCCCCAAAGTAGTGATCTTAATACAGTTAAGGAGTATAAATGGGATAGTAAACTCTCCTTAAATTTAGTTCTAAAAGATAGAAATGTCTCTATTTTTCATTTTGATCCTGTTGATGAAAAAGTAATTATTTTAAGCATTCCCAATAATACTTATACGGAACTTCCTAAAGGATATGGATCGTGGAGAGTGGAGAGTATTTATGGTTTGGGTCAATCTGAAGATCCACCAGTGGGAGCCTTACTACTTAAACAGTCTTTAGCTAATTTATTAGGTTTACCTATCGATGGAATCTTGATTTCTAAAAAGGATAGTTTAAAGGACCTGCTGCTGAGTACTAGTGTTGCTCCCTGGCAGTTTTTAGGATATTTAAACCAGGTTAAGTCTGATTTAACTCTAAGAGAACACCTAAACCTTATTTTGGCAATTTCTAAAGTTAGATCAGACAAGATAGTTTATCTAAATTTAGAACAAACAGATATTACCACCAGTAAATTACTTCCGGATTCATCCAGAGTTTTAGGAGTTAACAAGGTGGCTCTAGATCAGTTTGTTAGAGACAACATGGCAGATGGTCAAATTCTAGAAGAACGGGTCAGTATTGCTGTATTTAATGCTACTTCGCATCCGGGATTAGCTCAAGAAGCAGCCAGAGTTATAACTAATTTAGGAGGTGACGTCATAATTGTCAGTAATACCGAAAACTTATTAGCTAAAACTATGGTAATCTCACAAGATGAAAATTTAACCGCAGCTAAACTAACTCAAGTTTTTGCTCCTTGGTGCATAAGTGAAAAGTGTGTTACATTAGATCCAAAAGTTATTGACTCCAGAGCCAAAATTAATATAGTTATAGGTGAGGATTTTTATAATTTCCAAAAAATCCGCTGAATCGGAAATCACACACTTCCGCGCAACGGATAACAAAAGATAAACACCCCCATCCTGCCTCAAAAGGTTATAAATGTTTTACGTAATATATCTTTTAATTGCCGCAGTAACAGTCTCTCTTATTTTTATAGAGGTTAGAAAAGTTAAAAAAAGACAATTATTTCTTCCTCCAGAGAGTGCCTTTTTAATTAGGAATAAAGTAGATGAAAAATTTATTCAACAAATTCACGAGTTATTTAAAGATCGGAAACAGAACTTGGCTTTTGAGAAATTATATAAAGGGGGAGAGGAAGCTTTAGTTATTTTTGCACCGAGACTAGTTGTTGATTTTTTCCCTCAGCTTAAACTTTTAGAACTTGAGGATTACTTAAAAACTAATGACTGCGTCAATGCTTTCAATCTGACTGTTAAGAAGAATTTAAATTTTTTTTCTAATCTGGAACTTTTGCAGTTAACCCCTTCAGAAAAGTTTTTCTGTCAAGTAGTTTTAGAACCAGCTAAAAATTCGCAGCTTAAGTTTAATGCTAATTTAAGAGTCTTAATTATTACTCAAGATGCAAATAGAGGCAAAGGTCTAAAAAAAGAGTTAGAGGAATTATTTTTAAAGATGGGTTTAGAATCCCAAGATAGGCTAATTGATTCTGCAAAAATTCTCGATCAGTACAAAGTAAGAAGGTTAACTGAACCAAAGTTTAGTCTTAATTTTAAAGAGATAGAAAACTTTTTAGTTAACTAAGCAGTACTTTCTTCACCCTCAATATCTGGGATTTCGTCCTGAGTGTCATCAAGAAGTAGCGAAATATGATCAGAGGAATAAGTGTTTACTTGAGAGCTGTCTAAGAAAGATGATTGGTTGCGGAACTTTTTTGATCTAAAAGTCTCTCTAATTAAAATAGTAAGGCCATTTAGTTTAACTGACTTTACTAGGACTTGATATTTATTACCTCCCTTAATTAATTTAAGAAGCAAGTGAGCAATGTCGTCAGGAAGAACCCCTAAATAGTTATCATTATAATCTATGACAGAGATGCTACGGCTTTTAGTAACTAATTTGACTAAAGCTCCTGGGTGCAACTTAGAAATTTTTTGGGGCTCGGCAACTTTTATTAATGGTATAACTTTAGTAATACCTGATTCTTCTAAGAATAAAGCAGGGGAGATAGTTGTATTTTGAGCCTCACCGTTTTTTTTTCTGGTCTCATCTTTTTTAAATGCTGAGACCATTTTTAAATTCTTTTGGCTGTTAGAATTATAGGGATCGATCTTTAAAACTTGCTGATAGATCTTTTTAGATTCTTGATAAGACCCAAGTTCAAAATAAGCTCTAGCTAATCTATTTAAACACTCAGGGTTCTCAGGGTCTTGTTCGTTTAGTTGCTTGTTTAGCTCAATAGCCTTTTGCCAATCGCAGCAGAGGGCTGCATCAATAGCTTGGGTCTGTAGAGTCTGCCTAGAGGCGTCGTCCATTAAGTAGAAGAGTATAGTGAAGTTTTAGATCTTTTGCAACTATCAATTTCTGCTATATAGTTAAGTGGATCAAAAGATCTAGTCAAATGTTTACTGTTAATAAAAATTAAGATAAAATAGGGTGCTATTAAATGAAAAAGGATTTATTTTATGAGTGGTCATAGTAAGTGGTCGACTATTAAAAGACAAAAAGGAGTCGCTGATGCTAAGCGAGGGATAACTTTTACCAAACTGGGAAATGCTATAACTATTGCCGCCAAACTTGGTGGTTCTGGAGATCAAGATAGTAATCCTAGGTTAAGAGTAGCATTAGAAGCAGCAAGGGCTGCTAATATGCCAAAGGAAAATGTTCAAAGAGCCATAGACAGAGGTCTTGGAAAACTGCCAGGACAAGTAATAGAAGAAATTTCTTATGAAGGATTTGGCCCGCTAAAAGTGGCTTATTTTTTGGAAGCAGTGACTGATAATAAAATGAGAACTTTGCAAGAAGTTAGGAATATCTTTGAAAGAGCAGGAGGAGCACTAGGAGGTTCGGGAGCCACCTCTTATATGTTTACAAAAAAAGGGGAGATAAAAGTAGCAACAAAAGGAAGAAATCTGGAGCAGGAAGTTCTAGAGTTGATTGATTTAGGAGCAGAAGATGTCGAGGAATATGAAGAAGAAAAGCAAAAGTATTTAGTATATA
>CAZMNS010000003.1:9874-16715 GCA_964567705.1 uncultured Gammaproteobacteria bacterium
TCAGAGTTAAATACTATGAGTAATAAAATTACTCGGGCTGGATTTAGTGTGGAATCAGCTGAAACAGTGATGATACCTAATATAACAGTTAATATAGACAGTCAAGAGTCAGCTAAAAAGGTGATAGAGTTTACAGAAAAGTTAGAAGCTCAAGATGACATCCAAAAAGTTTATGCAAATTTTGAGATACCTTTGGATCTATTATGATTATTTTAGGAATTGATCCTGGGACAGCTTCAACTGGGTTTGGGGTAATTAAAGTTCCTGATGATATTTTAAATAGGGAATTTAATTATGATATTGAATTAATAGATTATGGATTTATCTCTACTTCCAAAGAAGATGTCATGCCAAAAAGGCTGATGCACTTACATTTGGGAGTAGAAGGGGTTTTAGAAAAATACAAACCAGATTTATTAGTAATTGAGATGTTATTTTTTGGAGCAAATACTAAAACAGCTATTGCTGTTGGGCAGGCGAGGGGAGTAATAATGCTCTCAGCTGGTTCCCGTAATGTACCTATTCATGAGTACACTGGGTTGCAAGTTAAATTAATGTTAACAGGAGCAGGGCGGGCTGATAAAAAACAGGTCCATGAAGGAGTGAGAAATTTTTTAGCTAAAACAAAGGGTTCTAAAGCAAAAGAGTTATCTAACCCAGCAATAGGCAATAAGAGAAAAAAAAGTTGGGATGATAATGCAGTTGATGCAGTTGCAATTGCTATCTGTCATGTTTTAAAAATTGTTAAAAGGTAATATGAATATCCCCAGGTTTACTAAAAGACAAAAAATAATTATAGCCTCAATTCTGATTACTATAGGACTTATATCAACCCAAATGGTGGATCTTTTTTTCTTAAGGTATCGCTTTATTTTAGGTCTTGGTGTACTGGCTTATATTCTCTCTTTATGGGCGCTTTGGGAAGGTATGACCAAGATAAAGGCTGTTGTGTTACTAATTCTGCCAACATTATTTACTGTGGCAGTTGCTAGTTTTTATTTTTTGTTACCAGTAAGGTGGTTAACTAGGTTGCCTGTTGCTTTTATATTTGGACTCTCTTTTTACAGCTTACTGCTTTCCCAGAATGTATTTAATGTTGCCTCTGAGCGAACAATTCCGCTATATCGAGCTGCATCAACTGTAGTTTTTCTTTTTACACTAGTGACTGCTTTTTTCATTTTTAATGTTATTTTTAGCTTTAGATTGCCATTTTACTGGAACGGTTTACTGGTGTTTATTGTTAATTTACCGTTAATTTTGCAACTTCTTTGGAGTTTAGAAATGGATGAAATTACTAATCAAGTGATTGTTTGTAGCTTAATTATAGCTTTAATAATGGGGGAAATTGCTGCCTCGTTCTCTTTCTGGCCAGTAATGCCCACTATGTGGTCCTTGGGGTTGTCAACTATTTTATATGTCCTTTTAGGCGTAACTACGCAGTTTTTAAGAGAGAGGTTAACACCTAGGTTAATTTGGGAATATATAGGAGTAGGGGGGTTAGTAGTCATATTTGCCATTCTTACCACTTCTTGGACAGGATAATACTCTTAAAAACTTAAATTAGAGCATAAAAACAATCTAAATTAAACAATTAAAATAGAGGAGTATCTATAAAAACTATAGGTCATATAAAATTGTATATGATAGTGTTTGATATGATTAGCAAGTTTAATATACTAAAACTATAGGATGTGGATAACTCACTTTGTGAGTTTTCATGCGTGAAAAACCCGAACATAGATAGAGAAGAGAGGTAATAATAAGATGTTAGAAATCTGCCTTAATCAGATGAGTATAGAGCTGGTTTAGTTTACTTTAAGTTTAAACTATCTTTAACTCTACTCTGAAGAGTTGAGTCTTCTCTATGGTTATGTCGCACAATATAGATTATACGACGTCAAGGAGTAATTTACAGAAGAGGAGTGGCTCGGTTTGATAAGTAAAATAATATTCAAATTTAGTAAAAATTTTTTCATTTTGAATCTGTGGCTATTTTCTTATCTTTCCTAGTAATTTTTTTTAAATCTTTTTTGATAAATATTTACTTTTAGTGACAATTAGATTTAGATTGTTATGGCAATCTAAACTTAAGATGATGCCTACTATGTCTCCCCTCCTTAGAAGCCGTTTTAGGGGGGATTTTGGGCCTTATGTTTTCTGGATGATTCTGTCTTGTTTAGAATTGCTTTCTGAGTCATGTTTCTGAATTATTCATTTTTAATCTTTTTTGAGTTATTTAATTTTTGTCAAAAATCTTTATTCATTATTGAGATTTTTAGTTTTTAAGATAAGATATGTTCCAAATTTTGTCGTCGCACAATATTATTGCTTTTTAATGTACACCTTCTGACTTTTTAGTATTTTACTTAAAGGTTTTAATAACTTTATATACACTTTGTGCAGGATTTTTAGAAAACTTGATTCTAACTCCCCCATTACTCTTGACAACCATTTTAGAAAAGTTCTAAGCTTAAATATACTACTTACTTTATGCCCGATCAATTAAGAGAGTTTTATACTAAGAAAAATTTAGGAAATCTTTTGGTACTGGCAATAGTGACTTTAGCCCTACCTTTAGGAATCCAGCTTGTTAAGCAACAACAGATATTAAGGACTCAAGCTGCCTCTAGTGTAGCCTTTGTTAATGAAGGTAACCAAGTAATCACCCAGACTACAAGTATTACAAACAGACTTATGGTTGTTGGTCCTTGGGCTAGCGAAAGTGATGTGGAACCAAGCCCCCTTCCTAGCCCGGATTCAAGTCTAATATTAAGTGACTGGGGTGATGCATGCAACGGTGCTTTTAATGCCAATGTTGATGTTAAAGGAGTAACTCATGATAGTGACCCTAATGTAATTGATGTTAATTGGGATTATGAAAAAAATCAGCCCAGGAAAAGTAAAAGGGGTAAAAACTTACCAAACGAGTTTAGATATGTTGGTGCGGAAGTTACCTTAAGTCAAGGAGATAAAACTACCTCAGCAGTAACTGGAAAGCAATGTCCTGGGAATGCTGATAAATGTGGAATAAAAGCTAGATTCGTTGGACTACCAAAGGGTCAGAAAACCGCAACTTTAACTATTCCTGATGGATATAAAATGATTACTAAAGATGGTAAACAACTTGAGCCCACATATACTCCTAATACTGAAAAATGTGGGTCAAATGACAAAGTCGGAGATCAAGACGCAGTTCATTGGACAATAGAACCAGATCCGGAAGAATCTACGGGTGAATTTACAACCGAAGTAACACTTTGGGACAAACCTTTAGCAGAAACACCTAACCCAACCAGTGAGGTAGGGTCACAAACCTTTGCTTATAGCAGTGAACCGTTGTTTAAGGATTTTACTTTTTCAGAAGATAATAGAGAACCAGGTAGAAAAACAGTTTGGGTAAGGTTTAAATCCTCTATAGATAACTTCCGGGTAGTTACAGCTAATATTGATCTTTTAAGAGACCCCCCAGAGATTAGTGATAGCTTAAGTTGCCAACAAGATCTTGATGATAATACTAGTTTTGAGATTTCTGGCGAGAGGTTTGGGACTCAAAGAGGAAAAGTGTTAGTTGGTGGTGCTGAGGCAAGAATAGATGACTGGTCAGATACTTTAATACTAGCTCATATTGAGACTTCTCCCCAACCTAATGGAGATGTCCATTCAGTAGTTGTAGTGCGAAGTGATGGGATTTCATCTGAGGCTAAATCTTGTGAAGTTGGTTTAGCTGGACTGTCTTTAGGTGCTTCATTTTTCTGTCGGGGAGCTAAATTACCGGTCAGCTTTAGTGAAGATAATGTTGATCTGACTTTATATGAAGTTAGTGAAGACGAACAAAGTGCTAAAAAAGGAGAAACTAAGAAAGTAAAGATTAAAAGTGATGGCAGGGTTGAAGGAGTTTCAAACCTACTGCAAAAGGGTAAAAAGTATATTGCTACAGTCAACGCACCAAGAAGCTTAAATAGAACCTCAGGAATTTTTGAGGTGCCATCTGATAAATCTAAAACAATTATTTTACCAAATATGGACTTGCCGCTTGGTGATATTCATGAGTTCCCATTTGGAAATGGATTAATTAACGCTGGTGATTATGCTGCTTTGAAATCACAGTGGGGTGTAATTACCAACCCAGCCACTAAAAATGGGGATTTAAACCAGGATGGTGTAGTTAACTCTGTTGATTTCTCTTGTATGGTTATCTACTTTAATCAATGCGACGAAACAGAACCATTTAGCAGCTCAAATCCGCAATGTTCTAACCCAAGAGGTGATGGAGCTTCTCCTTTACCAAATCCTAACCCATCACCAAGTCCTTTTCCTTCATTATCACCAAGCCCAGCAGCATCAGTGAGTGCATCTCCTAGCCCAAGTGCCTCGCCGTAAGGTTGCAAGGGTTAAGGAAATAGACTACGCTAGAAAGATAAGATGGAAGAAATAAAGTCAAGTCCAATAATAATTCAAAGTGACAATAGAGATTATAGAGAAGGTAAAAAAATTAACTTTAGCTCACTCTCTATTCCTAAAATAGTCTTTTTTGGACTTATTGCCATCATTGTTATTGAACTTATTTGGGGAGCTTGGTATTTACTGCAACCTTTACCAACTAGCAACAATTCTATTACCCCCAGCGATCAAGTGGCGACACTTTCTTTATCTTCAGACTTAGAGGAAATTACTGTAGGTCAGATATTTGATGTCGAAATAATGGTTTCTACTGCTGGACAATCAAGTAACGGTGTCGATTTAGTTTTAAAGTATGATCCAACCATGGTTGAGCCTGTTGGTTCTGCCAATGATTCTTTTACTCCTGGAGATATTTATAGTGAATATTTGGGCTATAATTTGGATTCTGAAAAAGGGATATTTAGAGTTTCTGGTATAAGTGGAATTAGTGGTTCTGGCTTTAGCGGTGATGGGACTTTTGGAGTTTTACAGTTTAGAGCTTTGGGTTCTGGAGCAACCGAGTTTAGCGTTGAACACCAACTAGGACAAACTGCAGATTCTAATGTTATTAACTCTAAAACTACCCAAGATCTATTAGTAGATGTTAGTAACTTGGAAGTTGATATTAAATGAAATTCTTCGTCAGCTTAATAATCCTATGTTTGCTTTTTTTAGTACCTACGGAAGCTTTGGCAGTAGGTGCTACACTGTCTTTATCCCCTAGCTCAGGGACATTTAATCGGGGTTGTAATTTTGCACTTGATATAGAGGTAGATACAGGAGATAACGTTACTGATGGTGTTGATATAATCTTGCTGTTTGATAAAGCTAAATTGAATGCAGTAACAATTACTGAGGATCCCAATGGAAACACTTATGAAGACTTTCCCGGTAAGTCGATTGATAATGCTAATGGTAAAATAACTATCTCTGGTTTGGCTCCCATAGGATCTGGTTTTTCTGGAGATGGAACAGTAGCCCGAGTAGAATTTACTGTTTTGGGAACTGGTGTGGCTCAGGTAAATTTTGATTTTAACCCTAATGATCCTAGTAAGACTACTGACTCAAATGTTGTTCAAACAGGCACGATTGTTGATGTTTTAGAATCAGTAACAAATGGGTCCTACAGTTTGGGAACTGGTGCCTGCAGTGCTCAAAGCCCAGATGCAGATGATGATTCTTCCCCTACTCCAGCATCTTCAGTTTCTCGAGGGTCTACCGGGTTAGGTTCTAGTAAAGGTGGAGTTGCTACTGGTTCTGCTACCCTACCAGAAGCTGGTTTCTCAAAGCCAACAGTAATTCTAGCAATAATTGGTGGATTTTTAACAATTGTTGGCATATTAGGGTTAGCTCTGCTTTAATAGTTAATGGTTCATAGTTATTTGTTCATAGAAAAACAATTACCAATTAACAATTAACAATGAAACTGCACGCACTTATTACTGACTTTCTTGAATATCTTGAGCTTGAGAGAAATGTTTCTCAAAGAACAATTAGAAATTATGATCATTATTTAAGGCGTTTCGCTGATTTTGCTGGAGATATTAGCCCAAGCAGTATTGATCTTGCATTAATTAGAAAGTATCGCCTGTTTCTATCTCGCTACACTGATCCTTTAACTAAAAAAAATTTAAAGAGAAAAACTCAAAACTTCTTTATGATTGCCCTAAGAGCTTTTTTAAGGTATTTAGCTCGCCAAGATATTGTTAGTTTGTCTGCTGAGAAAGTAGAATTAGGAGAACAAGATCCCTCTCCTTTAAAAGTTTTAGATGATGATTCGCTGGAAAGACTTCTTAATGCCCCAGATGTAACTGATAAAAGCGGAATTAGAGATAGAGCTATTTTAGAGATGCTTTTTTCTACAGGTTTAAGAGTCTCTGAGTTAGCTTCATTAAATATAGATCAGGTAAATCTTTTCAGAAGAGAGTTTGGGGTTGTGGGTAAAGGAGGAAAAGAGAGGGTGGTTTTTTTATCCGCAATTGCTGCTGACTGGATAGATAAGTACTTAAACTTAAGGCAGGATAGTTTTAAGCCCCTATTTATCCGTTTTCAGGGGCGTGTAGATTTGAGTGATGACGGAGAAAAGATGAGGCTTACTTCTAGGTCTATAGAACGGGTAGTAGAAAAATATGTTAAAAAGATTGGTTTACCTATTAAAGCAACTCCACACACCCTGCGTCACTCATTTGCCACAGATTTATTAATTAATGGTGCTGATATAAGATCAGTCCAGGAGATGCTGGGTCATGCCAACATCTCGACTACCCAAGTTTACACCCATATTACCAACAGGCAGCTAAAAGAAGTACACAAGGCTTTTCATAGTAAAAAGAGTTAAAAAACCCGCTTAAATTTAAGCGGGTTTTTAGAATAATTCCAACAGCCCTATTTCTTTTTATTT
>CAZMNS010000003.1:16725-18709 GCA_964567705.1 uncultured Gammaproteobacteria bacterium
ATACAACAGATAAGACTACTGCTCCCACAACTGCTGGTACCCAGCCATCCAATATTACCCCGAGTACGACCAAAGTTACCAAGTACAAAAGTACAGCGTTTATTACAAAAGTAAATAAACCAAGAGTAACTACATTAACAGGCGCAGTTACGTATGAGAGAGCTGGTTTTACAAAAGTATTGATTGCTCCCAAAACTATAGCTGCCACAACTGCTGTTTGTGGATTTGCAATATTAAATCCTGGAACCACGTATGCAGTTATAA
This sequence comes from uncultured Gammaproteobacteria bacterium, assembly GCA_964567705.1. Classification (GTDB taxonomy): domain Bacteria; phylum Patescibacteriota; class Microgenomatia; order Daviesbacterales; family UBA10151; genus CAZMNS01. The sequence continues at coordinate 16,990 of CAZMNS010000003.1, forward strand.
TAAGTGCAACAGAATTAAGAACTAAAGCTAATAACAAATGCATATTTTTCACCTCCCTTTTAATTGGACGGATTTCGACAAACTCATACTGTTTTAACTTTTTTGCTACGAAATCGTCCAGTGACAATCTTCTTCTGTTTTATAACTTACAGAAAAAGCTTCTTTCTCATTGTAGTCATAAAATATGGAGTATTGTCAATTAGATTGTTTGTTACAATCTAATAATGGGCGGTTTAACCTCTAGTGAAGCAAAAGATTTGCTAGAAAAAGTAGGGCTTAATCTCTTACCAGATAAAACCAATATCTCATTTTTTAAATTACTTTTATCTCAGTTTAACAATCTGTTTGTGTTCTTGTTGTTGATAGCAGCTACCCTTTCTTTTGTAGCTAAGGATATTGTAGATGGAACTTTAATACTTGTCATCTTACTTCTAAATGGTTTATTAGGTTTTTGGCAAGAATTTAAAGCAAATAAAGAGCTTGAAGCTTTAAGAAAGCTGGAGGTAGCTACAACCAGAGTCATCAGAGATGGAAAAGAGATTAAGGTGTCATCATATGAAATAGTTCCTGGAGACCTAGTTATTTTAGAACAAGGAGACAAGATACCAGCAGATGCCAAGATAATTGAGTCTTCAGATCTTACAGTTAACGAAGCTTCTTTAACAGGAGAGTCATTGCCGGTTATTAAAAGAAAAGGTGTTGAAGAGGAAGAGATGCTTTATTTTGGTACTGTTGTAATATCTGGAAGAGTAAAATGTAAAGTTATTTTTACTGGTAGCAGAACCAGATTCGGTAAAATAGCTTTAACCTTGGCAAATGTTGAAGAGGAAGAGATTCCTCTAGAAAAATCTTTATCAAACCTAGCTAAAAGAGTCGGGTTCTTGGCTTTAATTGTTGCTATCTTAGTTTTTATTATTAGGTTAAATCAAGGATATGAGTTACTTGATACTTTTTTTACAAGTATCGCTTTAATGGTTGCAGCTGTGCCTGAAGGTTTACCTGCTGTAGTTACAATCATGCTTGCACTTGGGGTTCACTCGATGTATGGCAAAAAAAGTTTAGTTAGAAAAATGGTAGCAATAGAAAGTTTAGGTTCAACAACTGTGATTTGTAGTGATAAAACAGGTACTTTGACTGAAAACAAGATGGTTGTTCAGGATTTAAGTTTTGAACGTAGTGATGAGAGCGAATTAATAAATGCTGCTATTTTGTGTAATAGCGCTTCTTTAGTTTTAAAAGAAGATGGTTTAAACTTTGATATTTTAGGAGATACTACTGAAGGAGCTTTACTAATTTATGCTAAGCAAAAAGGTGTAGATTATTCTTTAGTCCGAAGCCAAGGAAAGATCTTAGATGAGATTCCATTTAAACTCGAGACTCGGATGATGTCTACTCTTTGGAAACTGCCTGGCGAAACAAAACTCTATTGTAAGGGTGCTCCTGAGGTCATTTTATCTTTGTGTAACATTACAACAAAAGAGCTATCTGAAAAGAAAGAAATTTATCAGTCAATGGCTAAAAAAGGACTTCGGGTTTTAGCATTTGCAAAGAAGAAAACATCAAAGCAAAAACTTGATACAAAGTTAGAAAAATTAGACTTCCTTGGTCTGATAGCCATCGCAGATACACCACGCCAAGAAGCAAAAGAAGCACTAATTAAGGCAGAAAGAGCTGGAATCAGGGTAGTAATGATTACTGGAGATAATGAGTTGACTGCTAA
>CAZMNS010000004.1:0-10033 GCA_964567705.1 uncultured Gammaproteobacteria bacterium
TTTTGGCAAAATTTTCTGGTTCCGTTGAGGCTAAAAACTGAATTTTAGAAGATTCCAGGTGAGGTAAGATTAGAGAATAAAGGTTAAAATTACTACCAGCTTCTCCCATTCCTAAATTCTGGATCTCATCAACGTACAAAATTATATCTTCAACAAATTCTACTTCCTCAAAAATAGCCTGTACTCTATCTGCTAACTCACCTTGGCTGGTTATCCCTGATAAGATTTTGGTTAAATCTAGTGAGACTACTCTTTTAGTTGCAAGCGAAGGAGGAGCATCTCCAGCTACAATCTTTTTAGCTAAAAAGGACACTAATGTTGATCTTCCAGACCCAGGAGAACCTACAAGTAATACATTTTTGCCCTGCTCTTGAGATAAAATATTTATCACCTCAGTTACTACTTGAGATCTGCCAATAAACTCTGGTAAACGTTTGCCTGATGCAAGTTTTGTTAAATCCTCAGAAACTGAGTCTAGTGTAGGCGTTGGGGCAGATAACCAGCCTCTATTTACTCCTTTTAAGTGAGTTACTGCAAAATTTTCGTCCCAAATTAAGATCACTCTCCACCTATTTCGTTTATTTTCCAGAAAGTTTAAAGCCCCTTCAATATCTTTAATTTGTAAGTCAAATTTTAATAGCTGATTTTCTATTAAAGGAACCATCTTTAACCTAGCCACCCAAAAATAAGCAGCAGTTAAATACTGAGCTTTATTCTTTCTTGCTAAATCCAGAGCCATTTCAAGTATCTCTTCAGAAAAGGGTTGGTCAAATTTTGGCAGATCATCACTTTTAAGTTCTAAACTTAAAATTAAATTCTGCACTTCATGATTATTTATCAAACTTTGCCAAGTTAAATCAGCGGGCTTTAGTTTGGTTGCCTGATAAATTTCTGAAATATTTTTAATTTGCCAGACTGATCTTTTAGGAAAAAATAGTACTCTTTCTAAAAAAAGGGCTAAACCTAGTAAAAAAAATATTTTTATAGCCAAATTTAGAAGAGAAAAAGAAGGAATAAAGATTAAAATTGGTAGCGCAAACCATATTAAAGCTAATGCCCAAATAAAAATTGTTACCAGCAAAAAGCTAAAAAGACCAACTAAAACTCTAGATAACCTAAACACAATACTTAAACCTCTACCAACTATTGATGAATCATGGAATAGCGGCACCAACAACAGCTTCCACATTAACCCTACTGCTAAATCTTCTTCTAAAAAGTTAATGGTATTGCTCCAAGTTCTGATAAAGAAGAAGAGGGAGTCAGAATACCAAAATTTAAATAGCTTAATTAGATTCATTTTACTTAACCCTAACAAGATTACCTTCCAAATCTAGTTCAATTAGGTGATTTGCCTGTCCGCTTAAATAAGCTGAGCATTGGTTTTCTTCTAAATTATCAAGCGCTACTCTGGGACTGTGAACTAAATCCAAAACCCAACTAGGCATTAAATTATTAGATAAACAAGGGCCACTATCAAAATTAACTCCTAATTTTTTGCTATCTTGATAGACTATTTGCGCTTGATTAACAGCTTTATCAAACTCTTTATTTACTCCAGGTTTGTAATCTTTAGTTTGGGAATTAAACCAGAGAATTCCAGCTGCCAAACTTAAAATAACTAATAAACAAAGAAGGAATAACTTAACCCTAAAACTTAAGGCCATAATTCATTGTAGAACTAGTAACTTTTACTGTAAACCCCACCGCCTAAATTTTTAACTAAACCTTTAATTTCCATTTTAATTAAATTGGCTGAGATTTCCGAGGATGGTTTTTGCAGCTGCCTACAAAGCTCGTCAATATGCTTACTCTCAGAATCTAGCGACTTTAAAACTACTCTTTCTTCTTCAGACAAATTTTCTTGCACCTCTACTAATAATTTAGGGCTCAGCTTTCCTTCTGTTCCCGATTCATCTACGATATCTTTGGTTTCAAAAACTAACTTTGCCCCCTCTTTTATCAGATCAGCTGGACCTTTTGATAAAAAAGAGGTTACAGGACCAGGAATAGCAAATACTTCCCTTCCTTGCTCTAGCGCTAACCTTGCTGTTATTAAAGATCCAGAATCTTCAGCAGCTTCTGTTACTAAAACTCCCAAGGAAAGCCCTGAGATAATCCTATTTCTGGCTGGAAAATTTCCAGGTAAAGACGGGTGATCTGGAGGAAATTCAGAGATGACCGCTCCAAATCCATTAGAGATCTTTTCTGCTAATTTTATATTCTGCGGAGGAAAGATCTGGTTTATTCCTCCTCCTAAAACTGCTACTGTTTTTCCATTTGAGTTAACTGCAGTTTGGTGAGCAATGCTGTCTACTCCTGAGGCTAAACCGGAGACAATAATAAAGCCAGCTAAACTCAAATCTTTCGTAAATTTTTCAGTAACTATCCTGCCATAGGAGGTAACTTTTCTAGTGCCAACTACACCAATAGTTCTGCTGTAATCTGAAGGCATCTCTCCTTTAAAAAATAAAATTAGTGGAGGATCATAAATCTCTTTTAATTTTTGCGGATAATCCTCATCAAAAAAGCTTAAAATCTTTATTCCTTGTTTTGTAATATTTTCAAAATATTCTTGTGGAGAAAAATTCTTTCTTAAATCTAGCAGGTTAGAAGTAACATTTTGAGGCAATTTAATCTCTTTTAAACTCCTCTCACTAGCTCCCCAAGCTAGTTTAGGATCCTTAAAATAATCTAAAAGAGCTCTAAGCCTAACTGGTCCTAAACCCTCAACTCTGTGCAGTGCCAGTAGATATGGAAGGTTACCCATAATTTAACAATATAATACACTTAAACCAACCTACTCTCCTAAAGTTCTAGCAGACTCAGAAGCTATTGGAGATATATCTTTGACTAAATTATTTTTATCTGGCGAGAGAAACCATCTTAAAACTTCTTTGGCAACTGGTGCGGCAACTGAGGAACCTTCCCCTCCTGATTCTATTAAAACAGTTATGGCAATTTTAGGGTCCTTTGCTGGCGCATAAGCTGAGTACCAAGCATGTGTACTACCTTTTGCGTCCCCCACCTCAGCTGTCCCTGTTTTACCAGCCGTCGCAAAAGGAAAGTTAAAAAAAGGCCAAGCAGTACCCCCATCTTTTGGCACTTCTTCTAGTCCCTTTCTGATTAGAGCAAACTGCTCTCTAGTAAAACTGTCTACTTCTGATGGGTCATATTTAAACTCTTTGATAACTTCTCCTTCTTGATTAGTTATCTTCTTTGCTAAATGCAGTGGATATTGTTTACCGTCTCCAGCAACAAGTGAGATTAAGTTATTAAGTTGCAGGGGAGTTGTTAAAACAAATCCTTGTCCAATTGCCATATGCAGTGTATCTCCTGGGTACCAAACCTGGTCAAATACTTTAACTTTCCAATCATTATCTGGGATATTTCCTGAAGCCTCACCCTTCAAATCAATTCCTAACTTTTTACCTAACCCTAACTCTAAAGCGGCGCTGCCTAATGCTTGCTCGCCAATTAACTCCCCAAGTTTATAAAAATAAATGTCATTTGAGCGCTTGAGTGCTTTTACTAAATCTAGTGAGCCTTCTTTCTTGCCATATTGAGTAAAGTACCAATTACTAAAGCTAAATTGCCCTAGATTAATCTTACCTGTGTCCTGGAATTGGGTTTGGGCGTTAATCTTTCCAGAACCTAATCCTGCTAAAGCTGAGGCTATTTTAAATACTGATCCTGGAGGGTAAGTTCCTGAGATAACACGGTTTAAAAAAGGCGAGTTAGGGTTAGATAAAGCTTGATCAGGTTGTTCTGGTTCAAAAGAAGGAATTGAAACTAGGCTCAAAATTTCACCGGTTGTAGGATCTGATGCTACAAGAGCCCCACAACAACTACCAGATTTTTTTATTGCCTCATCTAATCTTTGATAACTAAAACTTTGTAAATCACTATCAATAGTTAAGTATAAATTTTGACCTGGAGTTGATTTGGATTCTCTAATCACCCTTTCCTGTTGCCCTTTGGCATCTATCTCAATTACAATCCCACCATCTATCCCTTTTAGGATACTTTCATATGTTTGTTCTGTCCCCAACCTGCCAACTCTATCTCCCATTTTATACGAAGTAGAGCTGTGCTCATATTTTAAAAATTTAGAATCCTTAAGTTCTTCTTCATTAATCTCTCCTAAATAACCAACTATATGTGCTGTTTGCGCACCCTGAGGGTAAGCTCTTAAACTATCAACTTCTAAGTTGTTAAAATTAGAGTCATTTTCAATCTCCAACCTTATGGCCTGATCATAAGTTAAGTATTCTACTTGTTTTTTATCCTCACTACTTAACCTAAACCCTGGTTCATTTAATGCAAGAATTTTGCCGTTTCGATCATAAATTACTCCCCTTTGCGCATGGATTATTTTAAGCTGAATCCTATTTGCATCAGCTAACTGTCTATTAATTGCTCCTTCCACAACTTGAAGAGTAAAAATTTTGAAAAATAAAGTAGCAAAAAGAACTATTACCAAAAGCAGAAAAACCATCTTTCTCCAAATAGACAAGCTAGGGTTATGCAGATTTCCTTCCCAGCCAAATAACAACGCCTCATTCCAATCTTTTTCTTCTTTTATTTTTTTAAGGCTCGAAGCCGAGGAAACTTTTTTAACTTCATCAATAAAAGCTTTTCCGAATCGATACTTTCTAACCATAATTATTTACTGATCTTTAATTTAATTTCTGATCTAATCACGAATCTTTCTTCCCACAAGCGTATTAATATATAAGTAGGAATGAAAACTAAAGACTCGGCAATAATTTTTATTAAACTTATACTTTGTCCTAATACAATCTGCTCTAAATAGGCTAGAAAGATAAATATAGCTGCAGCTAATGGTACAACCACAAGCGTACTTGCTATTAAGGCTGAAGAACGGAAAGCAGAAATTATTTTGGTTAATATTAAAAAGATAAGAGTATAAAAAGCTAAGTTTTGACTTGATAATAAACCAAGTAAGATTCCTGAAAATAACGCCAGATAATAATTTTTACTATCATTTACTACAAAAACCCTGGCCAAAATTAAAATTAAACAAAGATTTATTGGAATCAAGGTTGTCTGAATCAATATTGCTAAAATTATACTTAGTATAATTAGTTTCATAAATTTTCAGTTTGTTATCACAAATAAAATATCTAAATTAGTTATTTCAAACATCGATCTTACCTTTGCTTGTTTTACTACTTCATTTTGCTGTTCAATTACCTCAGAGACTGTTCCCATAATTAGCCCTCTGGGGAGGGAGGTTTCTATTCCTTCTGTGTAAACTAAATCTCCCATACTAATTGGCGTTTCATGTAAAACTTTATCCATTAGCATCTCTGAACCAAAGTTACCTCTTAAGATCCCTCTTGCTCTGCCATCTTTATTTTGGACAAAAGCAGAAATTTTAGAATCAGGATCAGTGGGTAAAAGTACAGCTGATTGTTTTGGACTCACCCTTGTTACTTTACCAATAAAATTATCTTTATAAACAACAGCTTGATTTAAGCTTATCCCATCCTCACTACCTTTATCTATAAATAAATATCTAGATAGTCCAACAGGTCTAGCAGGAACCATATTAAAGGTTTGGGGATTTAGAGAATTTTGTTGCAAGAGCATCCCTTCTGTCTCTGCTAGTTTTCTTCTTAAATTAGCATTTTCAGAAAGGACAAAGAAAAGTTGTTCAGTTAAGGCTTTATTTTGCTGAGCTGAGTATCTGGCTAAAACAATAAACTCAAACTGTCTGCCAATATTTTTGCCTGTTTTATATAATCCATATTGGATGGGACTAGTTATAGTTTGAGCTAAACTTTTAGGTAAGCTTAAAAAATTATATAAATCTAAGAAGAATAGAAAGCAAGCTATACTTAAAAGAGCCAGGAATGTTTTTCCATCTTCGAGCAGCACCTTTAACATAGAGCAAATATTAGCACTAATTTATTCTCTTGACAAAAGTTAAGTTAATACATTAAATTCCTATAAGATGTCTTCTGAAATTTTAGCTCCAATCTACCCTGGCCAAAGACCATTTCATATTATTGAGGCTCAACAGTTTACTAGAGAATGGATGGAAGAAGACTTATTTCCTTTAGCAAAAAGCATGGAAAACGTAGCAGATTTTGGAGGAGGTAGTTCTCTAAGAATGAAAAGGGTTAGGCTTGTTTTCTATGAGTCATCTACAAGAACACAAGAGTCTTTTGAATCTGCAATTGAACTTTTAGGAGGGACCTACGGAACAACTACTAACGCCGGAGAATTTTCATCAGCAGCAAAAGGGGAAGAGCTAGATGATTCTGCTAAAGTACGCAATAAGTATAGATATCATTGTATTGTTCTCCGACACAATAAAGAAGGAGGGGCTTTAGAAACTGCATCAGTATCTAAAATCCCAGTCATTAATGCTGGAGATGGAGAAGGTCAACACCCAACCCAAGCATTGCTTGATGTTTATACAATCCATGAACAACTTGGAACACTACAAGGATTAGAGGTAGCAATTATAGGAGATCTATTAAGAGGCAGGACAACTCATTCTCTTGCTTATTTACTAGCAAAATTTCCAGGAACCAAACTACATTTTGTTTCTCCGCCAGAAGTAAGAATGAAGCAAGAGATTAAGGACTACCTTGACCGGCACAATGTTCCCCACTTAGATTATCAAGACATTAGAGACGTCTTACCTAGAGTTGATATAGCATATGTAACAAGACCCCAACTGGAAAGACCACTTCAAGGAATAACTAGTTCAATAGATTTTAGAGGATGTGTTGTTAATCTGGAAGCACTTTCTTTAATGCAGCCTCATGCAAAAGTTCTCCATCCTATGCCTAGAACATTTGAACTTCCAAAAGAGGTAGATGAGGATCTAAGAGTTGTGATTTTTAGACAAGTAGAAAATGGTTTATTTATTAGAATGGCACTTTTTCAAATGATTTTAGGAAATGGAAATAGATAGATTTGCAGAAGCACTGTATCAAGCCGGCTGTTTTACCTTTAAAGATACTTGTTTAACAAGTGACAGAGTTGCTCCTCTATATTTTGATTCAGGCCCTCTTAGATCTATTCTTTTCAGTAAAAAGACTGTTGTTGAAATTTTTGCTGAGATAGCAAGAAGCTTAAAGTTTGATTTACTGGCAGATGTACCCACTAGACCGACTGTTTTAGTCTCATCACTAGCTGATTTTTTGCAGATCCCTCAAATTACTCCAAGAATGGAGACTAAGCAACATGGAAGAAAAGATTTAATTATTGGTGTTTTCCAACCAAGACAGAGAGTTTCAGTAGTTGAAGATGCAGTAACAACTGGAGGAAGCATTCTTAAGGTTGTACAAATTTTAAGAGAAACTGGATTAGTTGTAAGAGATAGCCTGGCTTTAATTGATTGGCAAAAAGGTGGAGCAGAGGCACTAGAAGCTCAAGGAGTTAGGTTGCATATTCCATTCCTTACCTCAGAAATTTTTGAATATTATGCTAGATTTGGACTATACAGCCAAGAAGAGATAGATTTAGCTTTAAACTATTTAAGGAGTTAATTATGGAAATTTTAAGGGAGGTTGTTGATTTTGGACATAGGGCAGTTATTTATCCTCAGTTAACTAGTGGTGAGGCGCAAATAGACAGAGAGGTAGCTCATGATAGAGCTTTTGCACCTTTAACTTTTCTAGAAAGACACCATCATATTAGGGCAGTTTTAGCTAGAGGTTTTACTTACAGAGATGCTTTACTAGAAACAACTGTTTGGGGAATACCATTTGAGGGTGTTATAGGTATGGCAGCTGGCTTTGATAAAGACTTCTTAGCTCCTAATGCTATTATGACCTTTTTTGGATTTTTAGAAGGAGGCACAGTGACACCCTTACCACAGCCAGGCAGAGATCAACCTAGAATTTTTCACTTACCACTAGATAGGGGTTTAATAAATAGGATGGGTTTTCCATCAGCTGGTATGGAAGTCGTAGCTAGCAGATTAGGCAAATTAAGGAAAGACCCTGGAAAGATTTTAGGTATTAATATTGGTGCAAATGCCAAATCAGTTGAGCAAGGTAGGGCAATTGAAGATTATATTGTTGCAGCGAAACGGTTAATTGAATTTGCAGACTATATTACTATTAATGTTTCATCACCTAATACTACTAATTTAAGAGATCTGCAAGGCAAGGCAGCAATCAGAGCGATAGCAGAGGAAGTTTATAAAGTAGCAGTTGGGTACGATCAAAAAACAGGTAGAAAAGTGCCTATTGTAATAAAACTTGCTCCAGATTTATCTAATCAAGAGATTGATGAGATACTTGAGGCAACTGAAGGATTAGTAGATGGATTTATTATGGGAAACACCACGATAAACAAAGAGATAAGGGCAAAACTCCTAAGTGAGCATAAAGATGAGGCAGGTGGTATATCTGGTAGACCGTTGAGAGAACTAACACTTGAGAGAGCCAGTTATATTTCTGAAAGAACAATGGGACAGGTACCACTTATTGTAGCTGGAGGAATAGGTGATGTAGAGGCGTTATGGAATGCTTATTCTTATGGTGGAGCAGATCTAGTACAAATCTATACAGCCTGGGTAGAAAAGTCTTCCTCTTCTCCTAATCTTATTTTTAATCTCTCTAAAAGTTTTGCAACTAGATTAAGAGAACTAGGAGTAAAAAATGTTAGAGAGTTAAGAGGAGCTAAAGTGCCTTTTTACTTTGATAAGACTGTTCAAACTACCCCACCTCCCAGATATTACTCTAGACATTGCTAGTTCTTGCATTTAGATAAATTTGGAATATAATCTGATAACTGCTCATTAATATGGCCAATGAACATTTAACTGAGGTTGAGCTGCTTGAGAGAGCAATAGCAGCTTATGCTGGAATAGAAAGATTTGACACTTGGGGAGATGACCTAAGTGAAATCTTACCATCTGGTTTTGAATCCCTTGATGAGATTAAACTTACTCAAGGGAATTTTTCTTACCTAATTGGAGTATGGAAAGGTTTATCACAAGATATTCTTGAAGCATCTGCTAGTTTAGCCCACCGCTATGCTGAAGCTTTATCTGGAGATTGGGGACAAGTTGTTGAGATTAATCAGGCTTCTTTAATTCACAATGCAGCTTTAAGGGTCTTTATATTTGGGACAGAAGATGAACCTAATAGACAATGGGAAATTACTTATCGCTCTCCACATTCCTCATATGAGATAAAACTAGAAACTAATTCCAGTGGGGTTGATGAAGCTTTTACCCACCCAACAATTACTGCCAAAATTATAGAGGATCCTCAATTAGATGAACCAGTGGAGTATGAGGTAAAATTTCAAAACGGTAGAATTAGTGAATTTACCCGTAGAGTTCCAATAGAAGCTTCTGTTGATCCCAGAATATACTCATATATTATCAGAGCTGGCAAAACTCAAAATTTTAAAGACTTAGCAAATCGGGAAAGATTTATAAAATTCGCAAGCGGAGTTACCTCTTATTTAAACTCACCTTAATCCTCCTGTAACTTTTACCTTTGAGAGTAAATCTAGATCATCTAATAACTTTAAGCATCCCCTAACAACTGTAGTTAATGGATCATCAGCTACCCAAACAGGCATTTTTGTCTCCTCAGAGATCCTTTTATCTAACCCTCTAATTAATGCCCCACCTCCAGTAATAATTATCCCCCTTTCTAGCAAATCCCCTAAAAGCTCAGGAGGAGTTTCTTCTAACACCTCTTGAATCTCATTAATTATTTGGTTAACAGTAGAAGATAATGCCTCTCTAATTTCAGAGGAAGAAATTTTAAGGGATTTTGGCAACCCTGTAGCTAATTCTCTACCTCTAACTATCGCCTCTTTCTCTTTTAATAGTTGAGTAGCTGAACCAAGCTCAATTTTAACATCCTCAGCTGTTCTTTCCCCAATTATTAACCCATAGCGAGTCCGCATATAGTTAGTAATATCTTGATCCATCTCATCTCCAGCTACCCTTAAAGATCTATTTAAAACCATTCCCCCTAAAGAGATTACTGCAATCTCTGTGGTTCCTCCACCAATATCTACTACC
>CAZMNS010000004.1:10043-10611 GCA_964567705.1 uncultured Gammaproteobacteria bacterium
CAATTATTACTCTTGGTCTGGGTATTTTTGGTAAACGCCAACCTGCTGAACTAGGAGTTGAATGAATCTTTTGAATAAAGTGACGTAGCATTGCCTCAGTAGTGTCAAAGTCTGAGATTACTCCATCTCTTAAGGGGCGCACTGCCTCAATTACTGCTGGAGTTCTACCAATCATTTTTTTAGCTTCTGTTCCAATTGCTAAAACTTGCCTGGTTTTTTTATGTATCGCCACAACAGATGGCTCTCTGATGACAATACCCTTACCTTTTACTGCCACTAAAGTATTAACTGTGCCTAAATCTATACCGCAATCAATAGAAAATAACTGGAAAAATTTGCCAAACATTGCATTGCGAGTGTAGCATATGGTCTTGTTATGAAACAATTAGATGATTTATGATTTACGAAAGATTATTTACTATGGCACAGAGATTAATTACCCTTTTCTTTTATCTGCTTTTTTTCTTAACCCCTTTAATCTGGGCTCCTTGGAATTATGAGCTTTTTGGGTATTACCGGATGATGGTTGTTTGTTTTTTAACTGTGGTCATTGCTGGTGGGTGGATTA
>CAZMNS010000004.1:10621-13032 GCA_964567705.1 uncultured Gammaproteobacteria bacterium
GTTAATCATTAATCGTACTCCACTTGACATACCACTCTTATTATTTTTAGGAGCAAATATCATCTCTACTTTTCTTTCTATTGATTCTCACACTTCAATCTGGGGATACTATTCAAGATCAAACGGAGGGTTACTCTCTACTATCTGCTATATTTTACTCTATTTTGCATTTGTCTCAAATTTTGAATCTAAAAGTGTGTTTAAATTTATTAAAGCAGCATTATTTGGAGGATTTATAGTATCTCTTTATGCTATCCCTGAGCACTTTGGTGCTTCTCCTTCTTGTTTTATTTTAAACGGCAATTTAGGCGCTACCTGCTGGGTGCAAGAAGTCCAGGCAAGGGTATTTGCCACACTTGGTCAGCCTAACTGGCTAGCAGCATATCTTGCAATGTTAATTTTCCCTTGTATTTACTTTTTACTAACTGCAAAGTCGCTTTTTTCTCGCATCATATATTTTGTATTACTTATCTCGTTTTACCTAGCATTTACTTTTACCTACTCAAGAGGTGCAACCTTAGGGCTTTTAACAGGATTGGCAGTGTTTATCGGATTTTATTTTATTCAGAATACTCGGAAAACTCAGCAAACCAGAAAATCAGTAAATCAGATGCTCAGATTATCTGAATTTCTGACCTCTCCGATATTCCGAGTTCTTCTGAGTTTTCTGTTAATCAATCTGCTTTTTGGTTCCTCCTTAACAGGTGATTTTAAACTAATTAAACAGGCTGCTCCTGTACCTAGACCAGTGCTAACTCAAGCATTAACTAGTTCTGGAACTCAGCTTGAAAATGGTGGATCTGAATCAGGACAAATAAGGTTAATAGTCTGGCAAGGGGCTATAGATATCTTTAAACGCTTCCCCATCTTTGGCTCAGGTGTTGAAACTTTTGCCTACTCTTATTACCAATTTAGACCAATTAGCCACAATTTAGTCTCAGAATGGGATTTTTTATATAACAAAGCACATAATGAGTACCTTAACTATCTAGCTACAACTGGATTATTAGGATTTATGAGCTATTTAGCTGTGATAGTAACTTTCCTTGTATATAGTATTAAGTATATTGTATTTCGCAAAATACTAAATACCAGCTTACTGGCTGGCTATATAAGCTACTTAATTCAAAACTTATTTTTATTTTCAGTAGTTATAGTAGCTTTGTTTTTCTATCTATTTCCAGCTTTTGCCTTTATAGCTACTGATGCTGTTAAGCCACTTATACTCCCCAAGCAACTATACGCTCTACGCTATTTGCTAAACGCTACTCTTTACAGGCGTCCTGTTTATACTAAATCACTAACATTTTTAGTGATAGTTTTTTGTCTTTATCTAATCTTTACTCTGCTTAGAATTTGGGTTGCTGATTTATATTTTGCTAAAGGAGTAAGCTATTCAAGCGCGGGAAATCCAGGCAGGGCTTATAATGAGCTTACCTTTGCCTCAGATTTAAACCCTTTTGAACCTTTATTTAAAAGTGAGCTTGGTTTTGCTGCTGCCTCAGCTAGCTTAGCTCTTTTAGATACTGAAGCTACTTTGTCAGCACAGCTAAAAGATGTTGCTATAGCTGAGACAGAAAATGCACTTAATGTTAGTCCAAAAAACGTTTCTTTTTGGAGAACTACTATTAGAACATATTATCAATTATCAACCATAGACCAAACCTTTAATGATAAAACTCTTGAGGCAGTGGATAAAACAATTGAACTTGCTCCAACTGACGCTAAGCTTTACTACAATAAGGCCTTAATTTTAGGGACTATGGAAAAAACTGAAGAAGGAATTTTTAGCTTAGAGAAAGCTGTCCAGTTAAAACCAAATTACAGGGATGCTCACTTTGCCTTAGGAGCTTATTATCAGACTATTTACGACTGGCAAAAAGCTATCGAACAGATGAGGATTGTTTTAGAATTGAATCCAGGCGATGCCGAAGCACTAGAAAAACTTGAAGAGATGAAGGATCACATTGATTCTTTTACACCAGGAGAAGAGATTAAAGACGAGGATGTTGAATGAAAAAATTATCACAAGCTATTGCAGAAACCAGATTTGATAGGCCTAAAAATCTGTCTAAAGAATTTCAAATTTTTGGCGTTTATTTAGCTGAATGCTTAGGAGACAAAAAGCACTATTCTTTATATATTAAACTTGCCAAAGAGCTACCCAGACCTATGCTTGAAGAAGCTTTAGCTTTTTGTAAAGAGTACACAAAAGCAAAATCTAAGGGTAAACTATTTATGTGGAAACTAAGTCAGCTTAAACTTAACTTACCTAAAACTTAAAAGTTTATAGGTTTCCTTTAAATTTCTCTATAGGACTAAAGTTTGATTTTTGCCTTTAAAATGCTACACTTTTATCGCCCTTGTCTCCGATATTCATCGGAGCAAGCGATCTCGTAAACTATTATGTT
>CAZMNS010000005.1:0-3446 GCA_964567705.1 uncultured Gammaproteobacteria bacterium
CATGTTGATTATATAGAGCATAAGCATTAACTTCGGCAATTAGAGGTATGTTTTTTATAACTAGCGAGTTGATGATAGATATATCTGGACCCTTAATAAGATATTTTGTTCCTGCCTTTATTGCACGAGTAATTGATTGATATTGATAACTAAAATCATTATCTATCTTTGGGTCGCTATATTTTAATCCCAGTTGACCTCTTTCTTGAGGCAAAAGTAACCCTTTCTTATCAGGATCTGTTAAGTAGATATTATAAGAATAACATTCTGTCCAAAAACCTTTTTGCTGTGCAAAGTATGCAAGTTCAGTAGTAGAATAATTACTTCCCCCAGGTTCTTTTATTAATGTAAATTGTAATTCTTCTGTTGAGATATCTTGGCCATAAAATCTAAGAATCATCTTTAAGCATGTAAAGCTACACTCATTACTAGCTTCTTGTCTAATAGGAGGAATATTTATATACACATTATAATTATAATCTTTATTTTTAAGGCTTTATTTAGTAACAAATTTCTACAAGTTCCTGCAGGCAGAATGATCTTTACTAAAAAGGTAAGTTAGGCACTAAAACACCTTTAGCATTTTCTGTTCGGGCTAATTCTAAAGCTCTTTTGTAGCCTTCATCAACTTGGCTAACCCTTTCTAGGCCTGTTGAGGTTATAAATAATGGATCTACATACCTAAATTTCTTATGAACTACTATTCCTTCTTTGGGTCTTAATAAAACTGGAGATTTAAGTATGTTCAAAGCTTCTAGGATTTTTGGATTTTGACAATCTTCAATTTTAGCTAAAACATAGTCATCAGTTTTTAAAAAATCAGCAGCAATTATACATTGAGATCTAAGAGCCTCTTTTAATATCTGGGAGAACCAGAAATATCTTGCAATACCCTCAAATCCTCCCCAATGTGATCTTTGTAGATTTAAAAATTCTACTCCGAACTTTCTGGCAGCTAAAAAACTATCAAATACAAACTGATCATCAACTACTCTCAAGCTGTTAAATAATTCTCTTGCTAGAGTAGGGGAAAGTTCTCTTAGGCAATAATCGATTCTGTCAGCGCACAGATCTGGGATATGTCTCTCAAGTAGCTGATATCTTTGGTCTTGGTAATTTAAAATTTCTGGAAGTAGTTTATATCTATCTAATATTGAAGGAATCTCTGAATGTAAGATAAAGCTTTGATGTGCTTGATCTTGCTGATCCTCATTTTTATTCGGACTATTTCTGTAATCTGTTTGTGCCCAGCCAGCAACATGAGAGAAGGCTTCGTGAGAGACATCGTGAGTTAGTCCTGCAGCTTGCTCTAGCACAGATGCTCCTTGAGATTTAAGCAGGAGCATTACCCCAACACTATGATGATAACGAGTAAAATTAGCCCTATGGTGATATTCATCTGGAATGCCGAATTGACCAACCTCTTTTAAGCGTAAAACTGAAGGGGAGGCTAAGAGATCAACTAAAAGAGGTTCTTCAACAACAGACCTTCCATAAATAGGATCATCTACTTCAACACTCATAACCCGCATATTTTACAACATTTTAATTAGTAATTATTATTACAAGATATAACAAATTTAAATATATTTACTTATCCACATCTAATTAGTTAGTGTGGATTATAAAAAGTAGGGTAGCCAAATAGCTCTGTACAACAGCCTAAAATTAGTACTGAGATACTTTACAAACACTCTAGGATACATATAAAAATCCTTAATAAAACCTATGGGTTATAAAAGTATTGACAAATAGTATCTGGTATGATAATGTTTGGTAAATGGTTAACTTGAAGCTTAAATTAGGTAGAGAGGTTTCAAGAAGGACTCTTAATAAAAAAGAGAGTCCTATTGTAAATCAGGTTAGAAAGATTCTAGCAAACGTAGATCAGAAATTAATAGTCATGGTAAGAGGGTAAAAGGACACAAAAAAGAGCATTACTACCGCAGACGGACTCGAATAGCAATGCCCTTTTTGATTTAGTACGAAAATATATAATTTAGAGCAGGAAAATCATATATTTTCTATATTTAGATTTTCACAAATCTATCTGTTTGTCAATAGGTCATTTAAAAATTGAGGCTGAATGATTGTGTTCTGCATCGGAGACTAATCTAGGGCAGGGATTAGCCTCCGATAGAGGACATTATAGTTTTAAATTTGCTCACAAAACATAATAGATTATTGACATTTTAAAATAAAGAGACTTATACTAACATAAGTTTAGAAATTCTTCTTTGTTTTCCAAAATATTCAAATTGAACACCAATATTTAAATTCAAATGCCAAATACTCGTTCTTTTAAGCCTAAGACCAAAGCCGAACAGAAAACTATTGATATCGATGAAGTTGTCGGCAGTCCAGAAAAAATCGGAATAACTCAGAGAGCCGGTGAATCAGAGATCCAGATTAGCCGGAATTCTGGTTACACTGATATTCTGAGTCCTTCTGAACCTTTCCGAACTAGAGATGTCCCAACTGAAAAAGTTTCCGGATTCTTGGACGTTATGCCAGAGGGGCATGGCTTTTTGCGTCCTAAATTTATACCTTCTGAATCTGATGTCTATATCTCAGCCAGTCAAATTAGAAGATTTAATTTGCGTCCTGGGGATTTTGTAGAGGGGGGAGCTAGGCCACCAAAAGAAAACGAGAGATATTTTGGGTTGCTACAGGTTGAAAAAGTAAATAGTAAAGATGCAGAAAAATTAGTCTCTGAAAATGGTAGCAGAGTTAGAAGACTTAAGTTTGAAGATTTAACAGCTATTTATCCTAATAAACACCTTAAACTAGAAACAGGAAAACTACCTCTTTCTCAAAGAGTTATAGATCTAATTGCCCCAATTGGTTTTGGCCAAAGAGGATTAGTTGTTTCTCCTCCTAAAGCTGGTAAAACTACTATCTTAAAAGAGATTGCCTCTGGAATTACTCAAAACCATCCAGATGTTATTTTAATGGCAGTTTTGGTTGGGGAGAGGCCAGAAGAGGTTACAGATTTATCCAGATCAATTAAAGGAGACGTCATTGCTTCTAACTTTGATGAGCCAGCAGAATCTCAAACAAGAGCAGCTGAGATAGCTTTGGAGAGAGCTAAGAGGTTAGTAGAGGAAGGGAATGATGTTGTAATTTTGCTGGATTCTATTACCAGACTTGGCCGTGCCTATAATTTATCTGTTCCACCTTCAGGTAGAACTTTATCAGGAGGTTTTGACCCTGTGGCGCTTTATCCTCCTAAACACTTTTTTGGTGCAGCTAGAAATTGCGAGCAAGGAGGCTCTCTAACTATTATAGGAACTGCTTTAGTTGATACAGGCTCAAGAATGGATGATTTAATTTATGAAGAGTTTAAAGGTACTGGTAATATGGAGCTGCATTTGGATAGGCAGTTGGCAGAAAGAAGAACTTATCCAGCAATTAATATTGGAGCTTCAGGTACCAGACAAGAGCAG
>CAZMNS010000005.1:3456-5806 GCA_964567705.1 uncultured Gammaproteobacteria bacterium
GAATGTTGGGGATATTAAATGATAATGAGAGAACAGAAGTATTTTTAGAAAGACTTTCCAAAACAGATTCCAATGCAGAATTCTTAGGATCTTTAAAAGACGTCAAGTAGTTTTCGTAACTCTGTCAACTTGCTAAGAATTAATAACTAGTAGATAATTGCTAATTGTCAACTGTTTTTCTATATGAATTCTGTTAAAGACGACATTAAAGACCTTCTTAAATTTTTAGTAATTTATCATTCTTCTAAAGTTCAAAAAGCTGCTACCCACTTTGAGGCCTTTAAAAACCGTTCAGTTTTAATCCTGATGCACCGCAGAGGCAGGTTTCAAAAATATGTCTGGCATACTTCAGTGTTAGGTTTAGCTTCAGTTGGTGCCCTAACATCTGGAGTATTTGGCGGCAACTCTTTAATAGCCTCAACTTTTCCCGGAATGGCTGATCAGGATCCAAGATTAATTCAAACTTATGATCCAAATGCTTCAGGGTTTAGTTTAGAAAGTTTAAATAATATGCAGACAATCGAATCAAAAAAACCCCGTTCTGAGATATTAGAGTATCAGGTTGAAAGCGGAGAAACTGTTTCTGAAATAGCAGATAAATTTGGCATTAGTATTGAGACTGTTAAATGGACAAATGACTTAACTAATATAAACTCAGTTAAGCCTGGTGACAAACTCAAAATCTTGCCTGTTTCTGGAGTTTCCCATACTGTCAAATCTGGTGATACACTGGAGTCTGTTGCTAAAAAGTATTCTGCGCAGTCTCAGGCTATTTTAGACTTTCCATTTAATGATGTTCCAGATGATTTTAAATTAAAAATCGGACAGGTTTTAATTGTTCCTGACGGACAGCCTCCAGAGGTTAAAGCGCCGCCATCAAGAAGGCCACAGCCTCAGTATTTAGCAGAGTCAGGTCCAGCTGGACCCACTTTTCAAGCACCCGGAGGAGGAAGTTTTATCTGGCCAACAGGTGGAGGCATGACTCAATATTTTGCCTGGTATCACCCTGGTATAGATATTGCTAACCGGGCCGCTCCAGGTATTGCTACTTCAGATGGCGGAACTGTGGTTGTTGCTAGATGGCCAGATAACTATGGTTATGGCAATAGAGTAGTAATAGATCATGGAAATGGTTATCAAACTCTTTATGGCCACCTTTCAAATATCTATGTTTCGGCAGGGCAGCAAGTATCAAGAGGTCAAGTAATTGGTAAAATGGGTTCAACTGGTAGATCTACTGGAACTCACCTTCACTTTGAAATAAGATTTAAAGGAATTGCTGTTAATCCTCTGGCAATCTTACGATAGTTAATAGTTTTTAAGTTCATAGTTGGTTGACTTTTTTCTACTAACCATGAACAATGAACTATTGACTATTAACTATGAACTATGAACTCTAACACTAAGTTAGTTCTTCGGGCTCTAGGGGTATTATTAATATTGGTGGCAATTTCTAAATTTGTAAAGGTTGATCTATCTAAAAGTTTTTATTTTGATTTTTCTAAGATTTCCAATACATTTACTTTTGACTTTGAGAATAATAAATTAAAAAGTTTAGTCCAAGATCAGTTAGCGGAAGACTCAGATAACTTTGGAATAGTGATTGAGACATTAGAAGGTGAATTAGATGGTTATAAATTTAATGAAGATAAAAAGTTTCCTGCTGCTTCTTTGTATAAGTTAGTTTTAATGGCAGCGATTTTTAAAGAAATAGAATCTGGGTCTTTAAATTTAAACTCAAACCTTTCAGCCAAAAAAGATTACTTAACTAAAGTTTATGGAGAAGTTGATTATGGCTATGAAGACAGGGAAGAGCAGATTTCTTATACGGTCGAAGAAGCTATTTTAAGAGTAGCTACAATCTCTGATAATTTTGCAGCTATTATGTTAACAGATAAATTAAGAGATCGAGATAAATTAACTGCCATGGCAAAAGATTTAGGTTTGGATAACACCACTTTTGAAACAGAGTCAATTGAGACAACTCCAGCTGATATAGCAACTTTTTTTAGGAAGCTTTATGCAAAAGAGGTTGTTTCGCCATCAGCTTCAGAGGAGATTGTTGAGCTGCTTTCAAAATCTAGACTAAATAATAGGATACCAGCAAAAATTTGGGGTAACCCTGATGAAGCATCCCCTAGTCCTAAAATTGCCCATAAAACAGGTGAGTTATCTAAAATAAGACATGATAGTGGGATAGTTTTTTTACCGGGCAAGCCTTACCTAATTGTGATAATGAGTCAAGATCTAAAAGATGAAAATCAGGCCACAGAGATTATGGCTAATTTGTCAGGAGAAGTTTTTAAGTATTTTAAAAATAAAAATTAGTGGACCTGAGCGGAATCGAACC
>CAZMNS010000005.1:5816-6710 GCA_964567705.1 uncultured Gammaproteobacteria bacterium
AACCGCTGATCTTCCCGTTGCGAACGGGACGCAGTACCACTATGCTACAGGCCCATGATAAGAACATATTATATTTAGTTTTCTTATTAATAAAAAGTCGAGTGAGTATATTACTTAATTCTAAAACCATAAGATACTGTAACCTATAGTTACAAAATTTGTAAGGTTTGAATGTTACGCTTTAGATATATATATTGATTTTTACAGGCCTCTACTTCATATTTGACATTAGGCTTATAATATATTATAATTCGGATGTTAGACTAAGACTATGAATATTGTATTACTTGCTCAATATGAAGGCGCTGCTCAGGCAGGACAAGTGTTAGGTGAGACTACTTCAACCGGGAGTGGTACTCCAACTTGGATATTAATATTACTTATTGCAGGTTTCACCGCTGTTATTTTTCATTTTACCCTCGTAAAACGCATAAAAGAGTAAGCAGATTCCTAAACTGCAACAACTATTATGAAATATCGTTATGCCCAGGTAAAAAGAAATTTTGTTCTATTCTTCTGTCTATTTTCCCTTCTTGTCCTTACATTAAACATAATAGGCGTAAATCGCTACGGTTACATAAACCCGATAAATTTTTTATTAATCCTTACCACCACTTTTGGATCCATCCTAACTACCTTATATATTATTTTAGGATATAAAGAGTTTGACCTCAAAAGACACAAAAGCCTAGCTCAAAATGTTAAAAGGCAACCTGTAGAAGAAAAACCAAGTGTCGATATATTTCTTCCAAGTGCCGGTGAAAGCTTGAAAATATTAAGAAGAACATATAAAGCTGTCAGTAGGATCAACTATCCTCAGGAAAAATTAAACGTGTATGTTTTAGATGATAAGGGTAGTCTAAAGGTTGCGCAATTAACTGAAAAATTTGGCTT
>CAZMNS010000005.1:6720-12794 GCA_964567705.1 uncultured Gammaproteobacteria bacterium
TATTTATCGAGACCCAACAAAGGGGAGATGAAAAAAGCAGGAAACCTTAAATACGGATTTGAACACTCATGGGGAGAGTATATATTAATACTCGATGCTGATTTTGCACCCAAGAAAGATATAATAAACGAGTTAATATCTTACCACATAAATGATCGTCAAATTGGTATCGTGCAATCCCCGCAGGACTTCATATTAAACGGAAAAGAACCGACGTACATTCAAAAAGGAGATATTGGAGTTCAGGAGTTTTTTTATCGCATTTGCGAAGTCGCTAGAAACACGTTTAACGCATCAATTTGTGTCGGAACAAATGCAATCTACAGGAGAGAAGCCTTAGAAAAAACAGGTGGATTTTATCAAATAAGTCATAGTGAAGATTCGCATACGGGAGTTAATTTAATAAAAAATGGGTATAAAATTCATTACGTACCTGTAGTGCTTGCAGCAGGTTTTTGTCCAAGCAATTACAATCAACTTTTTAAACAGCGTTCCCGCTGGTGTATCGGGAGCTTATCCTTGATGAGGTCTAGGCTTTTTTGGGAGGCTGGATTTAGTTCAACTGCAAGGTTATGCTATTTCTCCGGCTTCTATTATTACCTTAATTCCTTCGTGATATTATTGTTACCTTTACACACACTATATTTGCTATCAACACCGGAGAAGTCAACTTTGACTGATACCCTTTTCTTTCTACCCAATGTATTTTACTTACTACTTTCTTTTTCGGTTTTTTACTACCCAAGATTTCATTATTCTGTCTTAGGAAATCAATTCTTCTATTATTGGACTTACTTATTTGTTATCCTAAAAGAGTTTTTGTTTGGAAAAAAAGAGGAGTGGACACCTACCGGGGTTACTCAGCGGAAAAACTCTTCCTATACATTTTTACTAGCGGTAATATTCTTTTACATTACGCTTTACTGGTCTTGGTTCCTATCAATTTTTATCAAAAACAAGTTTATTCTCTCAGGCAATGATTATGTACTACTGATCTGGATAGCTTATAACGCACTGTGTCATGTTAGTTTTATTGTTGGTTGGTTTATTTCCACCTCCAACCACATAAATATTATTAAAGAGGGTAACATTCATTTAGGTAAATTGAATATTGCGCTCAATTAGCTGTATCTACTGGTGAGGCATTTTGTTTGACAATTTGTAAAGTATCTAATGTGGACCGGAAGAGACTCGAACTCTCAACCCCTTCCATGCCATGGAAGTGCGCTACCATTGCGCCACCGGCCCAAATACTTGGAGGTTTGTTAGTTATCTTTTTTAACTGCAGGGGGAGTAGCAATATTTTGGGGACCTTGTTTTAGCTTCTCGTCTAAAACTTTAGGCAGTCCTTCTTCTTCCAAGGCAGATTGTTGCTCAGCAGCTGGAGGAGCAATTTTTGGTCCCTCTGCGCTTCCTGTTGCAATTCTATTTTTTAAATCAGAGAGATAGCTAGAAGCAGTTTTATAATCCTCTGAATCAGGATTTGCTTGAAGCAGTGCCACAACTCTCTCTGCTGCACTTTGAGCACCTTGCAGATCACCCTTATCTCTTAAGGCAATAGATAAGTTGTAATATGCATTTGCATAGTCTGGCTTTAAATTAACTGCATCACTAAAGAATCTGATGGCCAGGTCGTAATTTTGAGCTGAATAGTAAACTCCCCCCACACTTAGCCTAAGTGATGGGTTCAGTGGATCTTGCTGAATTGCCCTTCCGTAAGCATCAAGTGAGAAAAGTAGGGCATTTTCAGCTACTCCAGAAATTTGTCTATAAATTGAAGCTAAAATCTCCCAATTTTGAGCGCTTCTTGGAGAAAGTGCTATTGCTGCTTTACCTTCATTAATAGCCTGAGACAAAAGTTGCTGGATATTTTTTCGATCCTGTTCTGTTAAAGAGCCTCCGGGTGAAGCATCGCTAGGACCTTTTTGAGCAGCAATGGCATTGGCTAAAGCAAAATTTGTTTGGGCTAAATCAGTTCTATAAAGATCAATGTTAGGGTTTAATTTCTCAGCTTGAATTAAGTAGTTATAAGTATCCAATCCTCTGTTTGCAGCAGCATTTAAGGCTAACCTATGGTAGTAATCCGCTAGTACAGCATTCTTTAGTTGCCAAAAAATAAACCCTGATAGAATTAATATTGGCAGGAGCAAGATTAAAGGAAGTAAATCACCAGTAACTAAGTTACTGTCAGTCAGCCTAGAGGTTTTAATTCCTAAAGAAAACTCTTCTACTTTTCCGCTAGATTTATGAATAGCCATTAACATCGCCAATAGAATAAAGATAGCTACTCCTAAAACTACAGTATTAACATGAATAAGTAAGAGTATGATTGCCAAAATAGCGCTTAAGGATAAAGCAGAGGACAGATCATCTCTGTATAAGTTACTGGCTAAGCCTCTGAAAGCAAATAGTAAAACAAAAAAAGAAAATAAAATAAAGGCAATTATCCCAAAGCCCCCTAAAGTACCAAGTACCTGAAGATACTCATTAAAGCCAGTATCAAACCTTAAATTCCAAAACTTTGTATTGTTATGTTCAAGTGGTTTATAGTTAGTGAAATTAAAAAGGTAAGAAGAAGGGCCAGTACCAAAAAAAGGAGCATCTCTAAAGCTTGAGACTGAAACTTTCCAGGATGCAATGGGATTTAGCTGAATCTCTCTGGGGAAATCAGATGCTTTTTGTCTTAAAGGATTTGTGTTTGTAGGTAAATTAGTCAAAAATAAAATCGCTACAGATAAAATTATTGGTATCAAAAGTAAGGGTAGATTTTCTATGGAGATAGAGCGTTTGTTTAAAACAACAGTCAGCGCTAAGCTCAAAAGAGCCACCAGCCAAACAGGCCATTGACCAATTAGGATTAAAGTTACTCCAAAAATAGCCGTTAATATAACAGCCAGAAAAGTAGGGAGAAGTTCACTCCTTTTTATTATTGATATAAAAAGGAGTGGCAGCATTAAAATTATCAAAGCTGTAGCGGAAAAGGATGAGCCGGATGGGGTGAAATTTAAAGTATTAGTAAATGGTAGAGCTTGCCCCAGAAGGTGGATACCAAAATAAGCCATTAAGCTCATAATAGCCACTAAACTAGTTGAAGCTAGCAAACTTAAAAATAACGCTTTAACCTGACTTTTAGTGCGGATATGGGAAGTAGCAATAAAATAAAGCACTATTAAACTGATCCAGGTAACAGCTGAACCATGAACTCTTGGTAAGCTACCAAATATAGCAGCGTATCTAGTTTCACTTAAATAGGTAGAGATTAAAACTACAGCTAACAAAATTAAAAGATGCAAATCTAATGACGTTCTGGTTATTAAAACTTTGCCATTTAAAACCCAGAGAAAAGCCCAGAGAACTAACAAGGAAGTTACTAAGGTAACTAAAAAGACTGTCTTGGGTATTTCAAAAAATTCAGTAAAAAAAGGAGCAAAAATTAATGGCGTTAGTAGGGTAGTAACCATTAAAAGTAAAGTAATTAAATTGTTAACTAAAGCTGCAAATTGCTCTCTCATATTTTTTTGTCCCTATTCTATTAATAGATAAATTAAACTTTTTGTCAATACCCTAGATTAGTGAAAACATTATCTATTCAGTAATTAACTATCAGCTCTTTGTAACAACCTTCTCATTAAAAGTTTTATCTAAAACTTAGCTTTCTAAACTACTTATAATAAAAGAGAAATTAGTTTAAAAGCGTCATTGGATCAACTGGTTTACCATTTTGATGAACTTCAAAATGCAAATGAGGACCTGTTGATCTGCCAGTTGAACCACCCAGGCCTAAAATTTGTCCCTTGGACACATATTGACCTTTTTCTACATCTATTCTTGATAAATGAGCATAAATTGCCTCAACTCCATTGCCATGATCGACAATGACATGGAATCCATATCCTGTAGCTTGTTTTATTACCTCTTTGACAACACCATCTTTTGCTGCTTTTATTGGGTCTCCAGTATTTAAATCTATATCAATAGACCCTGGATGCCACCAAAAGGCAAGTTGAGTGATTTGTCCTTTAATTGGCCAGCCTAAAAAGCCATTACCCTGGGCAATTGTTTCAAGAGTATATTTACCAATTATTCCTGCTGGGACAATAATAACCTGTCCAACCTCAAGCTCAAAATTGTCACCAATCTTATTGTATGGGTAGTCAACTATGGTTTGTGGGTCAGCTTGATAAGCTTTGGCAATAGAAGCAATTGAGTCTCCTTCTTTGACAGTATGGGAGATAGTGACAGGCTCAATAGAGGTTACTCCTGATTGTTTCTTTTTCTCTTCAATAATCTTCTCTTCCAAAATAGGAGCACCAGATGGAAAAGCTTGGGTGCTAAGAACTTGGGATTGATCACTTTCCAAAGCCTGACTTTTGCTATTTAAAAAAAGAAATAACCCTAGACTAAAGAGGGTTGATAAAGAACCAATGGCTATGTAGATATATTTAGCTGGTACAAAAATTGATTGCTTCATACTTCATCTCAAATCTTAGATCTCAAATGTTAAATCTACAACTTAAAACTTTAAATCTTTATCTTTAAAGATTTTAGATTTGAACTGTATTTTTGAGTTTTGACATTTGAATTTTGATATTTCATATTATTCATTCCAAAAATTAGGATATTCCTTTCTAAACGCATTACAATCATTAATCTTTCCTAATTTTCCAGCAGGGTAGGTGACCTGTTTTTGATTTGCATAGAAGCAATCTATTGAGGCCCTTAGATATTCTTCAGAAACTTCTCCATAGTTTTCTGAGGAGGGATTATCACTCATTAAAGTTCCTTGAACCGGGTAATAATAGGCATTAGTCCCTGAACAGCCTTGATGGTAACCTACAGTTCCTGAGCCTGTTGCTTCAGAGGTAATATACTTCCCCCACCATCTCTTGGCAGTCTCTTCATCTGGAGCACAGTTTGGTTTAGCAGGTTGAAAAGGTTTAGGGGCATCACCGCTGCCATCACTTTCTTCTGGAATACTGTCTTTAAAGAAAGATCTGACATATTCATCCCTTAAGCCCAATGAGTGACCAAGCTCGTGGCTAAAAATTTTTCCTAGCCACACATTTAATTCTTGCTTGGTCATATTGCCCTGGAATGTGGGAATATAGAGTGCTGAATTTTTACCGCGAGCGGGTTTAGCTAAAGGAGTAAAATCTTGAGGGGATAAAACTACCAGCTTAAAATGTTCAATCCCTAAAGCATTAAAAGATTCTACTAGCTTTCTGTCGCAATCCAAGAACTTTTTAGCACCTTTGTCTATCACCTGGCACTTTTGCTCAGGAGTAGTAAAAATCTTTGTGGCGATATGAGGAGAGGAAGCAAAAGGCTCGACAATGCTTAAAGTCTCCCGCATCACCTTAATATGGTTTAAGGCTTCTTGCTGATCGGAGTAACCATCATAGAAAAAGACTATGGTAAATTTATTCTGATATTCTTTATTAAACTTATTTTGAAGCTCCTCTAAAGATTGTGGGGCGCTACCCAATTCTGCTGAGCTAGTACTTTCTGACTTAACTTCACCAGTATTGAACGTTATTAGTGGCTTACCAGGCTCATCGACAGCAATTAGTTGTTGCCTGGAGTTTTTATAAAGCAGAGCCAGCCCTGGAATGGTTAAGGCAATCAGCACCAAACATATAATATAAACTACCAGGAACTGTTTTCTTGTTAAATAAATATTCATAATTGTATTATATATTTTGTATTAAGTATTATGGGGTTTAGCGCATAATACATACTACCTAATACTTGATACGTCCTTTACTTTCTTGTTAGCCATAACACAAACCAAGCTAACTGCAGTCCAAATAAAGCAAATAAAATGGCTGCTATTTGCAGCTGAGCATTAGTAGCCATAATGGTGCTGTAAATCCCATAAGCTAAAATTGCCAAACCGACAATTAAACCAATAATCTGTAAAATTTTAACTATATTAATATACATACCCCACCTCCTTTTCTTAAGATTTTACCTTGAAGACAAAAACTCCATTTTTCTCAAAAACTTTTTCTAAGAATGATTTTTCTTCTGGCTTAAAGCCTGTTTGGTAGATAGAGTCATTTGAGCCTAAAAAA
>CAZMNS010000006.1:0-5602 GCA_964567705.1 uncultured Gammaproteobacteria bacterium
TACAACTCTTAGAATTTCAGCGAATCTTCTGGAGTGCCAATATTTTTGAAATAAATTTTTATCGATGCCTCGGTCATAATGATCAGCAGGTACATCTTCATGAATTTCAAGTAATGTTTTATGCGTATGCATTATAAGTTTCTCCTAACAACCAATATCTTACCTAAGATAAGTGCTGCTAATAAAGTTATCAAAGATAGTAGTGAGATGAATATTCCATACTTAAAGCTACTAGGATCGTAAAACATCTCAACTTGATGAGTCCCTGCCTGAATAGGGATTGCCCTAAAAGTAAAATTAGCTCTTAATATTTCCATTTCTATCCCATCAACTTTTGCTTTCCAACAAAGAAAAAAAGTATCAGAAATAAATAGAAAACCGTTTCTTTCACTTTCAACCTTAATTAAACTACTTTTGGGTAGATAACTTAAATATTCTACACTAGCTTTGTTATCTGCTGCTTGACTAAACTGCGTAAAATCTTTTTCAATAATTATTTTTTTATCTACAGGATAATCTTCAGTAAAAAGGGAGCTAATAATTTTATCTTCATCAGTTTCTATGTCCCAATCAGTTATAAAAAACGCTCTTGGTAAATTATCTCTATTTCTTAAAACCGTAACCGATCGATCTTCAAAAACTGTCTCAAACTTACCAGATGATAATTTACCAGCAGGTTTTCCTTGATAGTCAGGTCTACCAATAGCACTTAATTTCATCGCCAAAATAAACTCTGTGTTAGTTAGGTCAAATAACCGAGTATGGTATTCTTGAATGTTTCCATATCTTCCTGCTGGTCCAGCTTTTGGATCATTGGTATTTAACACAGAGATTAATCTTGCTACACGCTCTGGATAAACTGCATCATAACCTGCCATTGATTCCAAGTTATAAGGAATCCACATCGCAATAGGCAAAACATCGCCTCCATTCATTCTAAAAGGAGGTTTTTGATTTTGAAGATATTCTAAGACTGGCGTGGTTGGAAAATTAAACTCCCTTGGTGTAAAAGGATTATATTTCCAACCGAACCTGAATAGTTCAAAAACTATAAGCAGATATAATAACCCTAATGAAACTAGTTTTATTTTTCGATACAAAAAAATAGCAATAAAACTAAATATTAAGAGAACTGAAGGTAAAATTAAGTTTCTAAAAGAGATATTTAAATTATTGACAGTCTCAGATAAAAACGAGGCATCTACCTCTTTTAAAATTAGTTGATCCTGATATGCAGACACAAACTCTTTAGCTACTACTGTCCCTAAAACAGTCCCACTAATCAAAATTAGCGGCAAATATAAACTTCTGACTATTTTCTTAAAATTATATTCTTGTCTTAAAGTATCTATTCCCACTGCTGCTAAAAAACTTAAAGCAAAGTTAGCCACAATTAGCATTCTGGTAGCCTTCGCAGCACTTACACCAGGAAGAAGATGCGAATGAAAAAAATCAGCAATTGGATTATTTACGACTAAAATTAATGACCCAATATAAATTAAAAAAAGTAATTTTACTAATCCATTTTTAAAGTTTATTAAAGCCAAGGAGGCTAGGGTTATGGCTACTATTCCCATAAAACCTGTATTATTTGTGTAATCAGGCGGACCAAAGTAGTTTAGTGTGGTAGGATTTCCAAAATAATCAGGAGCATAAAGGCCTATCAATTGCCTTATGGGTAAATATTTTAAGGATGGATCTAATCCTTCTGACACTCTTTGTGAAAAACTGATCATCTCAAATCCTGGAATTAATTGGATTGCAGAAATGCCCAGTCCCACGATTGTAAAGAAAGCAATTTTAAGAATGGTAATAACATTTTCTTTTTTAAGTAATTTTTTTCCAAATCTAAAAAATACCCATAAAGCCACAATAAGCAAAGTATAAAGGCTAGTTTGAGGATATCCAGCTATGATCTGTAGACTTAATACCAGACTATAAAAAACTCCATATTTTACCTTTTTTTCTAAAATCAATTTATCTAAAAAAAGTAGTATTAGAGGGATAAAAGCCGAAACATGGGCGTGAATATTATATTCAAGCCAGATAAGATTAAACCCAGAAAAAGCAAAAGCAATGCCGCCAAAACAGCTGGCAATTTTTGAAAGCTTTAAATGCCTTAAAAGAAAATACATAAAACAACTTGCCAAAATGGGTTGTAATATTACCTGAATAGACCAGGCAGTGAGCGAATCAAAAAAAAGGTAAACAAAATTTAATGGATAAAAAACAGAGGACTGAAAATTAGCCATTAAGGGGTACCCACCAAACATAAGTGGGTTCCATAAAGGAATACTTCCTTGAGTCAATATATTCATTGCATAAACCTTAAGAGGGTAGATTAGTGAAGGAACATCTGCTAGTAGTGGATTTTTGACAGGAACTTGGGTGTATCCTCCCCAAGAAAAGTCTAGCCAGGGATAATAAACCCCTAGAGGAAAATCATTTGGAATTGGCAATAGTCCCCTAGTGAGTGTTGGATAAAAAAATACAAGACAGGTTAAAAAAATTAAAAGTAGGGGCCAAAATTTATCAAATTTCATTAAGTGAGCTTATTTTTCACCCGCTGCAGAAGAGCTTTAACAGGATTTTTAGAAAGGTTTCCATATTTAAACCAATAATTTACTTCTTCTCCAGACTTTTTAGCAATTTCTTTAACCTCTTCAAGATTTAACTCTTCCTCTTTAAATCCTTGATGCTGCCACACTTTTAAATAAACTATTATAAAGGAAAATGATTGCAAGAAAGATAGTGCTAAGCCGTGTACTCCGTCCTCATAACCTCTGTTGGCAAAATATCTGCTTAAAAATTCACTTAGAGGTTTATAAAATAAATCAATCCAACTAAATTTATACCCATCTGTTATTAATTCTTTAGCTTGAATCTCAGTATATCTATCTAATCTGGTTAAAAATTGTGATATAGAGCTATAATGATAATGAGTAATAGCCCATCTTTCATCTAGAGAAAGTTTAATTCCCTGACCCTGCGTTTTAGGCGGACGGTGAATTTTATTTATCCAAGTAACTAATCCTTTTTTAAAAAAACGAATATTATAATCTGGCCACCAAAGTGAAGTTTTCATCCACTTACCAAAAATAATATTTTTCCGAGGAATTTCTACAAAAGTTGAGACCAATGGTTTGGAGATCATCTCTTTTAGGTGCTTGCCTAAACTTTCAGGAATCTCTTCATCAGGATCCAATATTAAAACCCATTCATGGCTGGCTTTAGAGATAGTAAAATTCCTAGCCAGCTCTACAAAGGGGGCACGTTTGTGAAAAATAACTTTAGCGCCTAATTTTTTAGCTAATATAGCACTATCATCATCAGAGTGCATATCACAAACTAAAATCTCATCTGCAAAATTTAAAACAGAACGGATTGCCCGCTCCAAAGTTTGCTCTTCATTTAAAGTATTAATAACTACACTTATTCCGGGCATAGTCTCATCTTAATATGGAGTTGAACCTTAAGCAAGCTACTTACTTAATTTAAAGATCAATTTTGAAGATTTTTACTTCATCATTTTCGAAGATTTTTTTAATTCCCATTAAACTTTCATTTTCCTCAAAACCTATTTTTTTAACCATATAAATATATTTAATATTATTTTCTTCTAAAATCTTTTTGGAATGTTCTTTAATTCTGGCAAAATCCCGCTGAGAATTTAATCTACCTTTATAATCAATTCCTAATATATCTAAATTTACAGTATCCTCTATAAAACCAGGTTGCCCTGAAAAAGCAGAGACATAAGAGGTAGATTCATAAACTGCTAAAGGTAGCGGCTCAGAATATTTATTTCTAAAGTTTTTGTCATAGGCTAAACTTAATACAGTACCTTGAGGCTCTCCTTTTAAAAATTGCAAAGCTTTGTATTCTGAATTAGAAAGTTTAGCTGGTGGACGTTCTGGTAAATATTGAGAAGCAGTATTAATTGTTGTAGGGATTGTTAAGAATATCAACAATAAAAAAACTACACTTGCCTTCTTTATTCCAAATTTGCCTGCTAACCTTCCAAGAACTAATCCGGTAAAAATTGTAATGCTTAACTGAGTGTAGTAAAAAAATTGAACTATATTCCAATTAGTACCTTTTTGGATAAAAATTAAGGGTAAAATAAGACCTAAAATAGCAAAATAAGTCAATAATCTATACCTTAGAAAATCTTTAATATTTAAAAAAGCAACAATTCTTGTTCCTAAATTGCCAAGTAAGAAAATGGTTATTCCAATTAGGTGACCAGCAATAATTTTAAATAAGCTTTCAGACTGGATTGCTAAAGCTAGTCTTTGCCAACTTAACCTATCTTGAAAATTAATCATAGAAGTCACAAGCCAAAAAGGGGCTACTACAAAAAGTGAAGAGCTGCCAAGACTAGGAATAAAGATTATTAAAGAAATTAAGCTAGTAAAAAAAGTTAAAGGTACTAGGGCAAAACTTTTTCTTAAAATATTATCTAAGGTAAGTAAAATTAAAGCTCCAATACATAAAACCCCAGCGTAAGCTTTAAACTCAATTAAACTTCCCCAGAGAAGAATCAATGGAATAAGTAACATAATATTTTCCCTGTTTAGCCACTCAAGTTTTAAGATTTTAACTAAAGATAATTTTGGTAAATTTTGAAAGTAAGAAACAAAGATTAAAAATCCTGCTAAGAACAAAACTACTGAAATTGCAAATGGTGGATTAAGTAAAGTTGAAATTCCTTGCTGCGACCAAAACATGGTCTCTCCTCCAAAATCTTTATTCCTAAAATAGGACACCACCCAGCCAAAACTACCTCCAAAGTAAAGGAAAAATGTAGCGCAAACGCCTGCAAAAAATCCTGGCAAACTATTCTCATCAAACATTTTTTTCACAACCTGATAGATTAATACCCCAGCAAGTAAAGAGATTAAAACAGGAAAAAATCTAAATAGCAGATCTTGAGAATCAATACTAAAAAGATTTGAAGACTGGGCAACTAAAAAGTCAAAAAAGAAGTGATAGTTTTGCAAACTTTCTCCTGAGTAAATTGGGTTGGTAGGTGGAATATTTTTCTTGAGCTCTGAAATTAAACTTAAGTGCCAGATACCATCATGCCCATTAGGGCCCCAAAACCCAAGTCCATAACTGTAGAAAAGACCATTTTTTATGGTAGTTAGAAGCCAAGAAGTAGATCCAAGAAGTATTAACGAAGAGATAAGTACTTTTTGGGGTGTTACTCTTGATATCTTTAAAGATATGCCTTGCTTGAAAAAAGCTGCCAAACTTATTAAAGGAATGATCCAAAGCGCTACTCCAAAATTTATAATCCCTAATAAATAACTACTTAATGTAAAAATTACAAGGCCTAAAGGAATTGCTAAAATTTTATTCTTCGTTAATACCCATCCAGGCAGAAAAAAGAAAAGTATGGTTAGAATTAGGAATTTTAAACTTCCTTCTAAAAGTCTTGTTAGGTTTTTTTCCCAAACAATCCCTCCATTAAAACTTTGATCTGACTTTTCAAGACTTTCTTCTTGGTTTAGAGTTGTAGCACCTAAAATTGCAAAAGAAACTGGCTGTATTTTTCCGTCAACCTCTATATCATTTGGGTAAAATTTACTCGTTTTTT
>CAZMNS010000006.1:5612-7302 GCA_964567705.1 uncultured Gammaproteobacteria bacterium
CTCCGCGCCTATACGGAGTGTTAGTCGCTACGGCTGAATTTCGAGATCCCCCGTATTTCTCAAGTGATATGTTTAGAAATTGCTTAAGTCTTCTTAAAGTATCCGAAACATATAAGTGTTTTCCTTTTTACTCTTTCAAAAAAAGTCAGAAATTTTATCCTCATCGATTACCCATCTCTCGCCAAAAGTTACATCATCTAAAGCTTTTGTTGGAGTAATCGCCAGATTTAACTGCTGACAAGCAATGTCGTAACAGTTCTCTTTTACACTGTCGTTGTACAATCTTAAATCTCTAATTACTGAGCCAAAATTATTATAAAACCACCCCACTCTGTATTTTGGAGTTTGATACCAAACAACTTTCCCCCCACTTCCCAAAGGGTCATCAGCACTAATTAAAACTTCAGGTGATATTTCTGGGTAAAGTCTTTGGTAGAAACTAGCAAACTCAGACATATTTTTGACACTCAAAAGATTAGCTCTTTGTTTTTGGGTTATTAGTTCAATCTGTTTTTGATACTCTTCCCCAAACTCATTCCATGAAAAATCATTCTCTAAGCCGAGTGTTATTTGCGGATAGATATTAAGAAGTTTTTCAAAATAATCAATTCCTAGATCATGCAACATGTAATCATTTGCTTGAACACTATATGTACTGTCAAACACCCCATTCCCGTAACCGTTAAATGGATCTCTACTTGCCCATTGCATAGTGACTACTCCAATCTTTTGCTCCTTACTTTGGGCTGGATGAAGAGCATTTAATTTTGAAGGGTAAAAAGGCACTGAAAAATATTGCCCCCAAACTTGGTAATCATCAGTACTATATTGATCAGCAACATCTAAGTTTGCCTCAATTTGGTATTTATCTCTTAAATAATTTAAAGAAAAAGCATCTATCCACCAAGCGCCAACTGATTTGGGATTTTGATTAAAAATTTTTCTATACTCTAAAACTGCCGCATCAATCAATTTTTTTCTGTCATCTGGAGAGTAACCTGTTAAAAATACTGATTGCGGAAAGTGCCAATTTGGACTCTCGTTATATTTAACATTAGCCGCTTGAGTAAAAGCGGGGGTAACTTCTAAAAGTAAGCCAACTTCTTGTCTGCTATCTAAATTTTTTAAAAAATCAACTACTTCTTTTTGCGCTAGAGCATCAAACCTTACTAGCCATGTTGCTGAAAGATTATTTTTACCTATAACTTCATACTGTTTCTTAGGTGTATCCAAAAGATTATGATCATATTCCCAGAAATCACTTCCCCTTATTGGGTTCACAATCACCACTTGTTTGGCTGGTAAGTTTTGAGCATTAGCTAAAGATAAGTTAATAAATACAAACCCTAATAGAAAAAGGCTAAAGAGAGAACTTAAAATCTTTGGCATATTTGATAATTTTATCTTTAATTAAAACTGCTATCAAACTAAAATAAACTCCTGCAGATATTAAAATAACAACAAGTAGACCAAGCAGATCTCTAACTAAATAAGCAGATAGGATAGAAGCTACTGCAAACATCAAAACAGAAGCAAGAAGTGGCTGCCAGATACTTTTTATTATCTCTACATTTACAACTTTTTTAATCAGAATTAAAGGAATTATTGAAGTAAATGAAATTATGCTTGAGGCAATTGCTACACCAGTAAAACCATACATTAAAGCTAAACCAGGACTAAAAATCCAAGT
>CAZMNS010000006.1:7312-12679 GCA_964567705.1 uncultured Gammaproteobacteria bacterium
GCCGTCCAAAATATCATTAAGTACAGAGTGATTTTTATTTTACCTATAGCGTTTAAGACATTTGTTGACATAGTAGAAAGGCTAGCCCAAAAAGTATTGATAGCAAAAAGATAAATTAACGGCAACGCTGGTTGCCATTTATCGGAGACAACATAATTAACTAAGCTTGGAGCAATTGCTAGAACACCAAATAGTAGAGGATATAAAAATAAACTGCTTAGAAAAAGAGCTTTCTCTAAAGCTTCTTTTAAAGATTGCTTATCATCCTGAAGTCTAGAAAAAGCTGGGAAGGTTACCCTAATTATAATATTCATCACCTCAAGAGGTAAAAAAGCAATTGCTTGTGCCCAAGTAATATAACCTATACCTACTGGTCCTACTATTCCAGCTACTACTAAAGGTACTAATCTGTCTTTAAGTAAGGCTAAAATTGAGTTTAACTGAAAAGGAATTCCAAAACTAAATAAGCCCTTAGCAGCTAATTTTGAAAATCCAATACTTACTCTCCAAGGTGCAATTAAATAGATTCCTAAAACTCCAATAATACTTCTTAAAATAACGGCATAACTAAAGGAAGCTAGTCCATACAAAGGAGCTAATGAGATTAGTAAAAGATTAAAAATTATTGTCTCAAAAATTTCTACCCAAACTAAAGGAGTAAATCTTAACTCTCGCTCAAGTAAAACTGACGGGATAACTTTAAGTGAGGTAAGAAGGAAACCAAATCCCAAGGCTCTAATTAAAAATATCCCTGCATCGTCTAAATTATAAAATGGAGCTACAATAGGAGCTAAAAAGAAGATAGTAATAAATATCGCTAAAGCTAGCGATTCTTGAATTAAAAAAGTAGTTTTTAGATCTTCTTTTTCAACTTGTTTTTTTTGGATTATTGCGGCAGCTAAACCAATGTCAGAAAAAAAGGTAAAAAAGGCTAAAATAGTATTAGCAATATTAAAAGTTCCGATTACTGAAACTGGCAATATTCTGGCCAGAATAATATTGATTGTAAAAAAATTGATCGCTAATAAAGCAGCTCGTCTAAAGGTTAAACTTATCACTCCAGATATTAGTTTTTTTTTAATATTTTGAGTTTCCATTAAATCTTTCTTTTTAGTTTAAAAACCATCATCAGTAATAAGATTAAAATAGATATTAAAGAGATTGTGTTAGCTATAGTTCTTACTAAGGTATTAGCAAAATATCCTTCCAGAAAATATTTACCAGGTGGAAGATCTACTCTAATTCTACCTAGTAAATTTTGATGAGAATGAGTAAATTTCTCACCGTTTACTTTAACTTGCCAATTAGGAAAATCAAAAACAGGGATTTCTAAGTTTGCTTCCTTAAAAACTTCAACATTAAACTCAAAACTATTAGAATTTTTTTTAAAATTTTGAAGATTAACATCTCCACTTATAACTTCTACATCATCTGGAGCAGCTCCTTTGGGCTCGTAAGCAGTCTTAGGCAAGTAATCTAAGATCCCTGCTCTTTTTTGTGTATCCCAAAGAGATCCTGATAACTTTTCTTCCTCAGATAAATTCAAATAATAACTTTCTGGCTTATAAAAAAAGATATTTAGAATAATAGTTATCAAAATAATAATACTGCCTATAATTAACCTTAATTTTCCAGCTAAAACAAAGATAAAAAACCCGCCAATTAAACTAGCACTAAATATCGTTAATGACAAAAACCTCCAAGGAAACTGCACGAAATGCAAGATTGGAATTTTCTCCCAAATAATTGCTGATTTATTGTGCATCATTAGCAGTGAACTTAAGAAAACTAGTATCAAGAAAAAAGCAAGTAACATTTTACTTTTTTCAAGATTTAAATTTTTATATTTAAAATAAAAGGCAGTTAAAATAATTACTAAAATTACTACTAGTTGCCAATGAGGCCAGCCAACTTGAAAAGACATTGTATCATCGCTCCCAAAAACAGAAGCCCCATATCCCCAACTTCGGTCAAAAAAAAGTTGGTTAATAGTAACAAAATGCGCCCTAAAATCTAATCCTAAACTAATTAAACTTTCAGATTGTACTAAGTTCTTTTCAAAAAAAGCTGGGATAATAAAAAAGGATGCTAGACCTATTCCCAGTAAAAAACTTAATATTGTTTGAGTTAAAAATTTATATTTTTTTTGCCAAAGCCAAAAAACTTGCCAGAAAGTAAATACTGGCATAAATAAAAGAGTCATAATATTATGGCTTGTTAAAAATGCAGCTAAAGAGAGTGATAATCCCAAAAAATTCTTAAATTGACCCTGTTTAGCAATTTTTAGTCCAAAATAAAAAACTAAAGGAATTAAGCTCAAGGCAAAGCTTTCGGCAATTGCTCCTCTAACATAAGTATCTAAGGCTCTATAAGGCGCTAAAGAATAAAGGATAGCAGCAACAAACCCCGGAAACTCTCCAAATAGCTCTTTTGCTAAAAAATAAAGAGAAAACCCTGCCAATACTAAAGGTATAAAAAACAATGCTTTTGCAGCTCCTAAAAATCCTAATAGATAACTTAAGTAACCGCCAATATAGTAAGCTAAAACTCCGTAATAATTAAAAAGTGGATAACCATTTCCATAACCCATATCAGGTACCCATCTACAAGGGATCTGCAGATCTTCAAAGCATATCCTCATCTCATAGATCCTCATAACTTGCAGATCATCATGGTGAGGAAAATAACCTGGGTTAAATAATGGCAGGGTAATAAAAATCAAAACTAGTCCTAGTAAGAATAGATAGCGAAATTTAAATATTGCATCCATAAATTATTCTATTCATATTTTTTGGCTAAATCATTTATTCTAATCAAAATTAAACTAATAAATGATTCAATTAAATCTCTGGGGAAACGGACTTTAGAGCCTTCTCTATGTCTCCAAACTACCGGGATCTCCTTAATCTTATACTTAAACTTTCTAGCCAAAAACAAGCTTTCAGCGTCAAATGCCCATCTCTTAACTGATTGCCTGCTAAAGATTTTTTTTGCGGCCTCAGTTCTAAACATCTTAAAACCACAGGTAAAATCACTTACTCCGACCCAAAGTACAATATTTGTTAGAAGAGTAAAAGTTTCACCCATCAGTTCTCTTAACCAAAACTGCTTTATCTCTACTTTAGAATCAGAATGGGCTCTGGTGCCAATTATAATATCAATCTCTTCAGTTAAATTATCAAGGTAAATTTTTAAAAATTCTATAGGGACAGACAAATCAATATCAGTAAATAAAATTAACTCACCACTGGCGTTATCTACTCCAGTCTTAATTGCTGCTCCCTTACCTTGATTTTTTAAGTGTTCAACAACTTTAAGAGAATAATTTTTTTTTACTTTTTCTAGGATTTCTCCTGTTCTATCTTTACTGCCATCATTAACAACTAATATTTCAGACTTTATCTCTTCTTTTTTTAAGTAGTCAGATATCTCTTTAATGCTTTCTGCAATTCTTTTTTCTTCATTAAAAACAGGAATAATTATTGTTACCATTACTTTAAGTTAATCTTTTTTTTAAAACTAAACAATAGTAAGACTATTAGGGAAAGGGCGCTAAATAAACTTACTAAATTAGAAATTGTTCGTACCTTTGTGTTTTCAAATATTAAAACTACTCTGTGGTAACCTGCTGGAGCGCTAAAGGAGATAAACCCCAAGTCAGATTTTGGAAATGTTTGAGTTAAGTTTCCATCTATATAGCCGTTCCAACCAGGAAAATAAGTAGTGGCAATACTAACTTCATTGTCTTCTTTGGAAGTATATTCAATCTGGTAAGAAAGGCCATCTTCTTGATAAGTAATTACAGCTTCTTTTTCTGCAAAGACTTTCTCTTTAAAAATATCTTTGGGCCTTTGTTTTTGCCAAAGGGTAGGAGGAATATAGTCTTCAGAAAACTTAAGATATTCCTGACTTAAACTACCTCTTTCCCCTATTAGAGTTCTATTGGCAAAATATGCTTCTAAATATTTTTCATCACTTACATTTTTAAACTCACTTGGTTTAAAGTACCAAATATTGACTAGAATTATTGAGATTAAAATTCCTGTAAAAATAAACAATTCTTTCTTCTTAAAAGTATTTAACAACTCATTTGTAACTAACCCTAACAGTAAGCTGCTAGAGAAAGTAGTAAATATAAGTAACCTCCAAGGAAATTGGATAAAATGAAATAATTTATTTAATTGCCAAAGAGGTAGGGTTCTAGAATTCATAAGGATTACAGATAACCCAAAGGTGACTAAAAAAAATGCTGTCAGGATTTTATTTTTTATTTTTTTAATTAAAAGAATTGCTCCTAAAACAGCTAATAAATTAATCACCCCTATTTGAAAACTCATACCATCATATGGACCCCAAGTAGATATCCCATAACCCCAACTAGGAATTATTAATTGCTTAATAAAAGGAAAGTGATCTACTAGATTTATTTGTTCATATGAAGAGATAAATCTTCTTTCTATAATTGCTGGTATTAAATAATAACTAGCTAAAGTAATTCCAAAAGCAAAACTTAAAAATAATTTAAATATTTTTTTTAAATCTTTATATTTAATACTCAGTAAAACACCAAAGATAAAAAGTAAGGGAAAACTAAATATATGTAAAACATTATGGCTGAGTGCTAGTAATCCAATAGTTACAGAGAGCAAAATAAAATCTAAAGATTTATTAGTGTTTATAAATCTGCTTATAAAGTATGCTGCCCAATACCATTAATTCTCCTAGCGCACCTCTTACATAAAGATCCACTGCAAAATATGGAGTAAAAATATAACCAACTGCAGCAACTAATGCTGCTTTTTCTGAAAGATATCTTTTTGCAAAAAGATAAAAACCAATCCCGGCAAGCAAGACAGAAATAAACATCACAGCTTTAAAAGATTGATAAAAGCTAAACCCTAAATAAAAGGCAATCGTAGAGATATAAAAAGGTAAATGATAATAAAAATTAAAGTAAGGGTATCCCAAACTAAAATTAAAATCAGGTGCCCATCTTGGAGGAAATCCACCTAAACTCAAGCTACGTAACATCTGATAAAGGTCCGTAATATGTGTTTCATCATGAATAGAGAAAAATCCTGGCTGAAAAAGAGGAAGTGTTACTAAAAAAATTGCTCCAAATAAAATTAAAAAATAACTGTTATTTTTCGAAGAA
The DNA here is from genome assembly GCA_964567705.1 of uncultured Gammaproteobacteria bacterium. Classification (GTDB taxonomy): domain Bacteria; phylum Patescibacteriota; class Microgenomatia; order Daviesbacterales; family UBA10151; genus CAZMNS01. Next base: position 12,468 of record CAZMNS010000006.1, read on the forward strand.
AAGAATTTATTCATTTTTAATTCTTTCCATAATACTTTAAGAATATAAATATTAGTGCTCCTAAACTAATTAGTGATAAAATATTTCCAATTGTTCTGATAGGTGTATTGCTTAATTTAGCAAGAATCTCATATTCTCCTTCTTTTAATTTAAAGGTTATCAATCCTAAACAAAATTCTTGTCCTCTACAGTCATCATTAACATAATTAATT
>CAZMNS010000007.1:0-5238 GCA_964567705.1 uncultured Gammaproteobacteria bacterium
AGCTAATTTGGGTGCTAAATCTGGAATTTTCCTTAAATTAGAGTAAATAACATTTGTCTCAGTTAATGCTATTATTCTATTTGCAGATTGGGTAAACTCTAAAGTACCATCAGCTAACTTAACTATTACCGCAATAGTTTTACTTCCAGACTCATAAAGCGTTCCATCAGCAAACATCTCTCTATATTGATGTATTTCAAAAGCTACACCTTCTTTAGCTACACGTTCTTTTTTTTGACCAATTCTTCGACCTGACCTATCTCTTCTTGGAAGTAGTAAAACTTCATCTCCAACACCAAAGTGGTTTCCATGCAAATCACCAACAACATATTTACCAAAAAAACCTTCCTGAGAACCTTCTATAAGTGATAAAGTTTGTGAGACTGGGTATTGCCAGAGGTAAGTTGTAATTTCTAGGAAATCATTTAAAACCGGTGGGATACCAAATTTCACTTGAGGATAACAAACCTTACACAAATCTCCTAATTTTAGTCTATCTAATCCAGAGATTTTTCTATCATTACAATTTGTGCAATCTGACTCCAGATCAAACTCTTCTCTGGAAACTTCAGTAGTTTGTTCATTATCCCAAAATATAGTTATCTGATCAGAATCATAATGAATCCATTTATGTTCTACATCAAGAGGAATCTGAAGATCTACTTGTTCAGTCATACTTAGGTTGTAATATACACCTATTTAAACTTAAGTCAATACTCTACTGTTTTGAACTCTTAACCATGTACGACTGTGCCAAGGTGTTTACCTAGCACACCTTGGATGTGTGCAAGCTAAATAGGAGTCTATCGCTTCAAGTGTTCTCTTAAGGTATAATTTGTTTGTATGCCTTTTAGAAGATACAGACGGGATGACAGAGCTGATTATTCTAGTGGTTCAAGGATTAGATTGCTTTCCAAGATCTCTGATAATTTACCCAAAATAATTATTGGTTTAGTTATTTTATTTTTAGGAGTTATTATTTTTTTTGCCACCCAAGTCCCATCACCAGAAACGCTCCAAAATAGAACTGTTGCTAAATCTACCAAGATTTATGACAGAAACGACGAGCTTTTATATGATATATTTTTAGATCAAAACCGGACTCCAGTTAAGCTAGAAGAGGTTCCTTTAGTAGTAAAAGAGTCAACTATAGCGATTGAGGATAAAGATTTCTACAAACACCAAGGGTTTGATGTTTTTGGAATTGCCAGGTCATTTTATAGATTAGTAATTCACCGCCGGGTTGAAGGAGGAGGCTCTACTTTAACTCAACAGTTAGTTAAAAATGCTCTACTCACCTCTGACCAATCAGTTATCAGAAAAATTAAAGAGTTAATTTTAGCAATTCAGGTTGAAAGAGCTTACTCAAAAGATCAAATTTTGGAGATGTATCTAAATGAAATTCCTTATGGTGGAACCTCGTACGGAATTGAAGCTGCATCCAATCTCTATTTTGGCAAACACACTAAAGATTTAAGTTTAGCAGAAGCAGCACTTTTGGCAGGATTACCCCAGCGGCCTTCAGTTTACTCTCCTTATGGAACTCATCCTGAGCTGGCTAGAGTTAGACAAGAAGAAGTTCTAAGAAGGATGGTGGAAGACGGCTACATAACTGAACAGCAGGCTGAGGAGGCAAAAAAACAAGATTTAACTTATAGAACTGCTCAAAATGAGGTTGGTTTTAAAGCTCCGCATTTTGTTTTATATGTCAAACAAAAGTTAATAGAACAATATGGAGATAAGTTAGTTGAGCAAGGTGGGTTAAGAGTAAATACGACGCTAGATTTTAAACTTCAGGAGGAAGTGCAGGAAATTGTTAAAACTGAAATTGAAAGGTTAAAAAATTATGAAGTTGGTAATGGTGCAGCTGTAGTGATTGATCCTAAGAATGGACAAATTTTGGCTATGGTTGGGTCAAAAGATTACTTTGGCAAGTCTGAACCAGAAGGTTGCGATGAAGGAGATAGTTGTGTCTTTGAACCTAATGTTAACGCTGCTTTAAGTTTGCGCCAACCTGGTTCAGCCACAAAGCCAATTACTTATGCCTCCGGGCTGCAAAAAGGCTATAGCGCATCCAGTGTATTATTGGATGTTAAAACTGAGTTTCCTGGCGGAGTAGGACAGCCTAATTATAACCCGGTAAATTATGATGGACAATTTCATGGCCCAACCCAAGTGCGCTACGCTTTAGGTAACTCTTACAATATCGCAGCAGTTAAAATGTTGGCCCTTGTTGGGGTAAAAAATGTCCTAGATCTTGGGTTTAGGATGGGACTGACCTCTTGGGAGCCAACTGAGGAAAACGTTAATTCAGTGGGCTTATCTTTAACCTTAGGTGGAAGAGAAGTTAGGTTACTAGATTTAACCTCTTCTTTTGGGGTTTTAGCCAATAAAGGCAGAAAGTCAGACCCAGTTTCGATCTTAAAAGTGACTGATTCTAATGGTAAAGATTTATTTGAGTACCATGAGTCTGAAGGGACGAAGGTTTTAGACGAAGGGATTGCCTTTATAATTTCTAATATTTTATCAGATAATGGAGCGCGCTCCGCAGCTTTTGGTTCAAACTCAATTTTAAATGTTTCCGGAAAAACTGTTTCTGTTAAAACTGGAACTACAGACCAGAAACGGGATAACTGGACAGTTGGCTATACCCCATCTGTTGTAGTTGGTGTTTGGGTTGGCAATAATGATAACAGCATTATGGACCCAGCAATTGCCTCAGGTATTACTGGAGCCTCTCCTATTTGGCAAAAAGTAATGATCGCCTCCCTTAAAGATAAAGGTGATGATAGACCTTCGCAGCCTGGAAATGTCTCTTATATAGATATAGATGGTTTAATGGGAGGGCAAGTAAAGGACTCCTCCCCTACTAGAAAGGAATATTTTATAAGAGGAACTGAACCAACTTCTCAATCCTCTGCTTATCAAAGACATAAAGTTTGCAAATCTAATACTCACAGACTAGCAAATGATGGTGAAGATGCTGAAGAAAAGGATGTAATTTTACTCAAAGAAGATGATCCAACTGGAGCTAATAAATGGCAAACAGGAATAGATTCTTGGGTTTTAACTGCACCTGATCCTAGGTTTGTAGGGATGTCTAGAGGTTGTTCTGGTATTCCAGGGTTTTCTGGTGGTTCAGGAGGGGTAATCTCGATTGCAAATATTCCTAATGGAGCCAATGTACCAAGGGTATTTGATGTGCTAGCTTTAGCTAACTCTCCAAATGGAGTTAAAAAAGTTACTTGGAGTATTGACGGCGCAACTAAATCTACTCAAACTAAAGACCCTTTTGCCCTACATGTGGAATTTCCTCAAGGAGATAAAGGGTCTCACACCATAACAGTCACTTTAGAGGATAACGCTGGTGGAACTCACACAGCTTCTATAGGGGTAACAGTTGCACTATAGTGCTATATCTTGTGTAATCCCTAACTTTATGATATAAATTCATCGCCCGATTGCCCAAGGTTTGTTAATATGGCAGAGAGACTACCACAAGGAATAAGAAAACACATTAGATACGAACTCTCAAAAGCTCGCAAGAGTAAAGATCCTGTAAAAATTAAGAAGGCTGAGCAAGAAGCAAAAGCTATTAGAACTCCTCGACCAGATAGATTAGATGAGATAAATAAATTGTTAGCAAACAATGATCTTCCCCTGGCTCAAAGGGTAGAACTGGAGATAGAGAGGGCTTGGATTAGATCTGCTAGACAAGAAGTCACTCCAGACGAAAGACGAGATCAGATTGATGAGGCATTGGATAGATTGGAAGTTGAAGCTCCCCAAGAGTATGAGAGATTAACAAGACCGATTAAATATGATGAAAAAGGTAGACCAGTTACTGCAATTGCAGAAATCAGAGATAGAGCTTTAATAAGTGAGGGTTTTAGACCTTAATCAAAAATTCTAGTCCTAATTCTAGCATAGCTACCCTTTTATTAATTCCAAATTTATCTAGGAATTTAGGGTGAACTTCTGCTATACCACCAATGGATTTACCACCCTTTTCTAAAAAGGCAAATCTTTTCGGATGAAAATATTTTTGCTCATACTCTCCTCTTGAGTTATCTTGGTCCAGCCTCCCACTTGAAATGTGGGAAGGTAAACCCTGAAAGATTTGATATAGCTCTTGGGTGGGATTGTCAGTATTGTTCATTAAGGCTAGGGATAATCTATAAGTTTCTTTCGGGATTCCTGTTTTTTGTGGGGAATAGACTTTGCCTATCTCAAAAATAGCTATATCAGCATATCCTTGCCTGAGATTTTTGTCTATAACCTCTACCAAATTTGGCCATAAATCTTCTCTTAGATATTCTGTTTCAGCTGAGATAGGGTTAGCCACTTTAACTAAGTTATTTTTATCCAAAGCAAAATTATTTAAGATAGCGCTCGAGAAATAAGAATAGGTTTGAACCTCTGTTAAACCTAAGTTTACCAAAGCCTTCTTAAGGTTATAAATTAAATCAAATAAACTCTGGTCAATCTTCTCTGGGAGCTTTCCTTCTAAGGGTTTGGCAGGAATTTTCTCATACCCATACATCCTGGCTACCTCTTCTATCAAATCTTCTTCAATCTCTATATCTAGTCTCCAGTATGGTGGAGTAACTTCCCAAATATCTCCCCCTATTTTAATTAGCTCAAAGTGAAGTTTGTTTAAGTATTGCTCAATCTGTTCAGCAGGAATATCTACCCCAACCAAAGAATTAACCTTCTCATGAGTTAGTTTAATTTTTTTAGCAGTTTCCTGCAGGTTGTCAATAATAGTCAGCCCAACTAACTTTCCTCCTAAATCTTGATACATCTTGATGGCAGCATTTAAAGCTTGGAATAACTTACTTTTAGTTAAACCATGATAAAATCTTTTACTAGCCTCAGATGTTAGCCCTAATCTGGTGGCTGTTTTTCTTAAAAGTATGGGATCAAAAATAGCTGCTTCTAAAAGGATGGTAGTTGTGGAATCGGTTACCTCGCTATCTTTACCTCCCATGACTCCCGCGATACCTAAAATATTTTGAGGATCTGTAATTAATAAATCATTTGACTCTAGGGTCCGACCCTTTCCATCTAGGGTGGTAACTTTTTCTCCCTCCTTAGCAACTCTAACTATTATTTTTTCATCTCTAACACATGATGCGTCAAAAGCATGCAAGGGTTGACCATACTCTAGCATCACCAAATTAGTAATATCAGCAATATTATTAACTGATCTAAATCCACTATCCTCTAATTTTTTAA
>CAZMNS010000007.1:5338-8070 GCA_964567705.1 uncultured Gammaproteobacteria bacterium
GCTCTGTTATAACCTTTTAAATCTAACTCAATATAATTTTCTGTAATCTCTTTTATCCCACCCTGCACTCTTTTAGGAATTAACTCAACTAACTCATCTAAAGATACTGTTAAATCCACTAACTCCCTAAGCCAATTAATAGATACTTTCATGTTTTATAAAGCAGAGCTTTTTATATCCCCACTATTAAATGTTCTTATATCAGAAATTCCATATTTTAACATCGCCATTCTAAAAGGGCCAAAACCCCAAGCTAAACCAGAATACTCCTCAGGATCTAATCCCCCCTCTCTTAAAACAAAAGGATGGATCATTCCAGCGCCTGCCAACTCAAGCCAGCCTACTCCACCACAAATCTTACACCCCCTACCTTTACAAAAAATACAAAGCCCATCCACCCCAACTCCTGGTTCCACAAAAGGATAATATTTAGGACGTAGTCTTGCTTTTATTTCAGGACCAAATATAGAGTGCAAAAAATACTCTGATAAATATTGCAAGTTCGCCATGGAAACATTCTTATCTATATAAACCAGATCAAATTGATCAAAGGTGTGTTCATGTCTAGCATCCAAGTTTTCATAACGAAAACATCGCCCTACATTAATTGCTCTGATGGGAGGTTTATACTCTTTCATCACTCTATTTTGAAAGTTTGAGGTATGGGTTCTTAAAAGAATCTTTCCTGTTAAATTTGGGTTTGAGACTTTGATATAGAGAGTGTCCCATAAATCTCTGGCAGGATGGTCCTCTGGAATGTTTAACGCCTGAAAGTTGTAATAATCGGTTTCAACCTCTGGAGCATCATACCTTTGGAAATTTATTTTTCTAAAAAGCTCAACAGTCTCATCATTAAACTGACTAACAGGATGTATATGACCTTGGCGCTTTTTGATTTTAGAAGGATCTAAATCTAAAGTTTCCTTTTCTAGCTCTCTATAGCCTACTTCTCTTGTCTCTCGCCTTTTATCTCTTATAGCTTGCTCTAGCTCCTGCTTAACTTTATTAAATAAGGGTCCTACTTTTTTAAGCTCATCTTTAGGTAGAGTGGAAAAGCTTTTGGGTAAAAGTGTAATCTTGCCTGATTTGCCAAAAAGCTCAATAAAAACCTTATCTAAATCTTTTAAAGAATTAGCTGAAGCGATTTTGTCTAAATATTTTTTTTGAATCTCAGCAATTTTATCTTTCATCGTCTGATTTTAGCATAACTTTAAAGCTTTTTTTTAAGTTATTCTTGAGGATAAAGTCTAGTTAAAAGAGAAAGAATGGCAGTAATTATAAAAATTGCTACTAGTGGTATCCCAAACCAAAATAATATTCCGATAATGAATAGAAAAATAAATTTTCCTAAAGCTAACCCTACCTCTCTTTGAATAATAATAGCGACTAAATTATTATGCCTCGCTCTTTTATAAACTAGTGCATCCACACTGACAAATTGCCCGTTAATGGTTAAAGCACTTGCACCAGATATAGCAAAGACATGCCAAGGTTTTAGAACTAGTGTTTTCAAAACCCAAATTAAAGAATCTAATGAGGATAAAATATTTAAAACTTTTTTTGCACCAAACTTATCTATTAAAAAACCAATAATAACTGTAGTCAGTGTGGCAATTAGCGCTGAAAGTGAACCCATAAAACCTACTCCCACAAACCCGGCTAAAATTGAAAAAACAAATATTGGCCAGAAAACAGATGAGATCATATCCAAAGTCCCTGTTGCCAAAAGAGATAGAAAAGTTTTAACTTCTTTTTTGGGAACTAAACTTTTTGTTATTTGAAGAATATTTACTAAGATAGTATCTTTTTGTTTAGGCAAATAACGCAAAGGTAAACTTGCTAAAATTACTAAAGTTGTCATCGCTAAAAATACTGCTGGGAAACCTACATAACTGATAATTAACCCTCCAAAAGCTGGTCCACCAACAGCGGCTATAGCTGGGAGTGCAAAGCTTAAAGCGATCTCTTCTCCTTGATGGGTGTCATCAGAAAGTTCTGTAAAAAAGATATGATAAGCAGTCCAATAAAGACCAATCTGCAAACCGCCTAAAACACCGGAAATAATTAAAAAAATCGGGTCAAACTTAGCAAAATAAAGCAGAATAAAATAAAAAATTAAAAAAATATTACCCCAAAGAATAGAGAACTTTAAACCCTTTTTAGTGATTAGCCACAAGGCTGGAGCGATTGAAAGGGCGTGAACTAAAAAAACTAAACAAAAGTAAAGTGTAGTGAAGGCAAGCGCTTGTTGAGAGCTAACTCCAAAATCTCCTAAAACTTGATAAATATAAATGCCGCTAAAAATTTGAAAAATAGAGACTGCAAAAAGCCTGATTATGGAGTGTAAATAAAATGAGCCTAAATACCTAAACTGTCTTGAGTGAAAAAAGGCACGATAATGCATCTATAATTTAAATCTAGCATAATTTCTTTCTAATTTCTTGACATCATATACAAAAGATGTGATGCTAAATATTAGAAAGAAGTACCTTGATTAAGCTTTTATCTTTATTTTTATCTTTAACTTTCTTAATATCAGCTACTCCTACCTTTGCTGCCTCACCTTACGGCAATCAGTTTGGCCAACCTATTAATGATAAAGGAGATGTTTTAATTAATGATGTTGATGCTGACAGGATGGTTGAAAGCGGCGCTGGATGGGTTAGAATTAATTTTAGATTAGGTCCATATAGCTCGGACACCGGTGAGTTTTATTCAAAATACGATGGCAT
>CAZMNS010000007.1:8080-12382 GCA_964567705.1 uncultured Gammaproteobacteria bacterium
CCGGGGGTTACAAGTAGTAGGGTTGATGTCTAATGAATCCTGGCCTGGTTCTCAAGCAGACTGGATTGCTAATAACTGGGAAAATGTGCCTGGAGGAGATGGCTATAACCGTTATATTGACGAGTTTTGTTATGCTTTCCAGAGAATTGCCAAGCATTATGAGGGAAAAATTAAGTATTGGGAAATCTGGAATGAACCAAATGCTTGGACTAGCAGGTCTGATAACTTAAAGGAGTTCTCTGGTGGCTCTTTTATCTATCCATCTAATTTTGCAGCTATGTTAACTCATTGTCATTCACAGGTACACTACTTTAATGATATGGATGTTCAAATAATCTCTGGTGGAGTTTTTGGACATCAATTTGGAGGTTTCAACAGCGAGTCTGCAGGCGCAGATTATCTAGATAAAACCTATGATATTGGTATTAATCATACTGGGAAATTTGCTTGGACTAAAGGAACTTATGGACAATACCCGCTAGATATAGTAGGTCAGCATATTTATATAAATCAGTTTAAAGAGGATGGAAATATTAATACCAGCTGGTTTGGAAAATATTTAGACTTTGTCCACGATACAGTTACTAAGTGGGAAGGATCGGGAAATAAAAAGACCTGGGTGAGCGAGTTTGGCTGGACGACAATTGAGGTCAGTGAGTCTCAGCAAGCTGCAAACTTAGAAAAAGCGTTTCAAGTTTTAAAGCAAAAAAATTATGTTCAAGGAGCGTCCTGGTTTCAATTTTATGAAAACCCGGATGTTAATTTACATTTTGGCATTCTTAGAGAAGACTTATCTAAAAAGCCTGCATATTCTAAATTTAAAACTCAAAATACTATGCAGGGCAAAAAATCAAATGGAGCAACTGTTTCTAAGATTGCTAACTATTACAATTCTAAAGGTAGTATCAGAGCTTTTGGTTCTCCTTTTGATAATGGCGGGTCATTTTGGACTCATTATTGGGACTTTGGTTATGTTCAAGATTTTGATGGTGGGTATGTTGGCAAGATGGCAATCTTTGACACAGGTTACAGGATCCAGCGGGGTTTTTGGGAAACTTACTTACAAGGCGATAACCATGCTAGACTTCGTTTCCCAACCTCTGATGAATATATGAGTGGGCTGGGTATTAGACAAGACTTTCAAGGCGGTTACATGACCTGGAACCCAATCCAAGGAGTTAAAGTAACAATAAGGTAAGCTCATTTAGTAACCTGCAGGACAACTTTTTTAAAATCATCTGGGTGGTTGACAGCTAGTTCAGCTAAAATTTTTCTATCTAATTTAATATTTTTGACTTTCATTAAAGCTATAAACTTAGAATAGCTTATCCCTTCTGATTTAACAGCGTTATTTAACTGAATAATCCAAAGTTTCCTCATGTCTCTTTTTTGCTGTTTTCTACCCTCATATGCATATTGTCCTGCGTGAAGTAGAGATTCTTTAGCTTGTCTAATTAATTTAGATCTACCAAGTTTATGGCCCTTAGTCAGCTCTAAAACTTTTTTATGTCTTTTATGTGAGGTAACTCCTCGCTTAATGCGACTCATTGTTAACTGGTAATTGTTTCTATTATCTATTATCTATGAACCATGAACAATTAACTATTGTACCCTCCTTTGCCGCGAACTTTTAAGAAATTAAAAACTTTAGCGTGCCAGGTAACTCTATTTATCTGAGAGAAATTTCTTGCTCCTTTATTGCCTGACATAGATTTTCCTGACTGTCTAAAAAATTTTGTTTGTTTACCCATACTTTTAGCTTAACCCCAGCATTCTTCTAAAGGATTTAACTGTTGTTTTACTTAACCCCACCATTCTTTTGTGCCTTCTTAGAGTGCTTTTAGATTTAGACCTTTTTAAATGGGCTGTTCTAAATTGGTGAGAACGCAGTAATTTACCATTTTTAGTGATCTTTATTCTTTTGACAACTGCCTGTCTTACTTTTTGTTTGTATTTGGATAATTTGGACATAACTTTTTCTGGATTGTTGACTTATACAGCCAAATTATCCAGTCGACCTTCTTTCTGTTTAAGTATTCGTAAATCGTAAGTCATAAATCGTTATTTTCTAAAGCAGGTTTGAGTCCGCCTTTAGCTTTTCCAATTATAGTGGTAATACTTTTTCCTTCTTGTTTAGGTTCCCTCTCTATTTGGGTGCTATCACCTAAAGAGTCAAATATCTTCTGCAACAGTTGAAAACCCAATTCTAAATGCCCCATCTCCCTGCCTTTAAACTTTACCCGAAACATTACTTTATTCCCCATCTTTAAAAACTCCTCAGCTCTTTTTAACCTAACTGCTAAATCATGGTCAGCTATTCTAGGTGTTAACCAAAGCTCTTTTAACTCTACTTCTTTGTTATGTTTTCTGGCTGCCTGTTCCCTCTTGCTTTCCTCATACTTAAATTTGGCAAATTCTAAAATCCTAGCAACTGGAGGGTTAGCATTAGGAGCAATTTCAACCAAATCTAGCTCTAACTCTTTAGCTTTGTCTAACGCTTCTTGACGGGATAGCACTCCAAGCATATCTCCTTTTGGGCCAATGACCCTCATGTTTGTAGCTTGAATGCGATCGTTTGTCCTAAAATACTTACCTATTTTTTAAAACCTCCATGATTAACTTTACCAGATCGAGATCTTATCATAAATTATGTTTTAGATTCAACCCTTCGACTCTCCTTCGACAAGCTCAGGATCGCTCAGGGCAGGCCTCTTCTCCTCAATCTCCTTTAATACCTTTTCCTTAAATTCTTCCAGACCCATTACCCCTAAATCCTCACTAGATCTGGTTCTGATTGCAACTTTATCTTGCTCCTCCTCTTTTTTTCCTACAATTATCATATAAGGAATTTTCATCAATTGTGCATCTCTAATTTTACTCTGCATAGTTTCGCTTCTCTGATCAAGTTCTGCTCTAATATTTGCACTCTTTAGTTGTTCGAGTACTTTTTGTGCATAATTATTATTTTGATCTGAAATAGGGATAATTTGTACTTGGATTGGAGATAGCCAAGTAGGAAAAGCTCCCTGGCACTGCTCTATTAAGAAACCTACCATTCTTTCTAAGGTTGAAACTATGGCTCTATGGATTATTACTACATCTTTTTGCTCACTTTTTTCACCAATAACTTTAAGTTTAAATTGTTCAGGTAAATGAAAATCAATTTGGACTGTAGATATAGTTTCATCTTTACCTAAAGCATTGGGGACTTGGACATCTAGCTTAGGTCCATAAAAAGCAGCTTCACCGACGGCTTCTTTATATTCTAATCCTGCCTCATTTAGAGCTTCTTTTAAAAGCCTTTCTGATATTTCCCACATTTGAGGGTTATCAACATACTTTTTCTTATCTTTTGGATCATGTAGTGAAAGCCTGAACCAGTAGTTTTTAAACTGCAGATCCTTATATACTCTCATAATTAATTCAACTACTTTAAGAAACTCGTCTTTGATTTGTTCAGGAGTACAAAAAATATGAGAATCATTTAAACTCATAGCTCTTACTCTAATTAGCCCTGAGAGCTCACCTGAGTTTTCCCATCTATAAATTGTCCCAACCTCGGCTAATCTTAAAGGCAATTCTCTATAACTTCTGGGTTTCATTCTAAAAATTTGAATATGGTGTGGGCAGTTCATAGGACGCAGGACATTCTCTTCATTATCCCTTTTCATCTCTGGAAACATCATATCTTTATAGTGCTCATAGTGGCCTGAAGTTTTATAAAGTTGTAATTTGGCAACATGCGGAGTTATAACATGTTGGTAACTAGATCTAATTTCAAGGTCAGTAATATATCGCTCTAGGATTCTTCTGACAGTTGCTCCTTTTGGAAGCCACATAGCCAGACCTTTTCCTACCTCTTCATCGATATAGAAAAGTTCTTGTTCTTGGCCTATTTCTCGATGGTCTTTTAAGCTTTTGTCCATAATTATAAGCACCTACTTCGTGCTTCAGTATAAAATATTTTACTTCGCACTTGTAGAAGCTTGCCTTTTGACTTCGTCAAAACGTAAAAAAAGTCCCTCCGCAAATTCAGCGAAAGGACCTAAGCTTTCAGGTGGTTCCACCTTTCATTATTCTCTTTGTTCTGTAACGTAGATCTTAACGAGAAACTTAAGAGTTGGTAATTCTCCATCAATGTTTCTAATCTAATTTTAAACTTTCTGTGTCTGACAAGTCAAGACTAACTTTTTGTCCATTTCCATTTGTGCTAATTCGTGTATGATTACCTGCTCTGCAAAAACTACAAGAATTTAAGTGCGCTTCTCTCTCTGGTAGCATAAGCTACAAGACTTGCAAGTC
>CAZMNS010000007.1:12392-12626 GCA_964567705.1 uncultured Gammaproteobacteria bacterium
CAGGGGTTATTCTCTCAAAATAGCTAGCTAAAGATTCTCCAGGTTTTCTTTCAAGGTTCATCTTAATCCCCTTTGCTGTTGTACCTCCTCAACAACTTCTGCTGCAAAGTTACCAATAATTGGTACAAAATTAACAGTTCTTAAAACCCCTACAATTAGTGCAAACATCAAGCTAGCGCCAATTACAGATCCTATTCCCCAAAAAATTCCACCTACAAAGTTCCTAAAAATTAT
>CAZMNS010000008.1:0-3556 GCA_964567705.1 uncultured Gammaproteobacteria bacterium
TAGTTCATCGGTAGAACGCCCGCTTTGGGAGCGGGAAGCAGTGGGTTCAATTCCCTCCACCCCGACTGAGCGATGCGAGATTATTTTAGAGAAACTTTGGATAAGGTGGAAGTTCTGGTAAACCAAGATGGTGGTAGACTTCCTCAGTGTAGGATACAGTTAATGGTACTCCAGTTAAGTCAATATTATTAACTACTGTGACTAATTTCCCATCTCTTTCTAAAACCTCACTAGTAAAAGTTACCTCCCTATCCTCAAAATCTGGTTGCAAGAATTTATTAGGATCTTTAGGAAAATGTTCAGCACAAAGAAGCTCTAATTTTGAAAATTTAGTTTTGAGATCTCTAGCCCAAGGTTTATATAAAGTGCCTCTATAAAGTAGCCTCATCTCTCCTCTTGGAAATACTCCTAAACCCTTTTTATGAGAATAAACTTCTCCACAGACCCCTAGTCCATTTACCTCTAAGAGCTCTTCAAGCATCCCCCTTCTTAACTGTTCAAGGTGCCTACGGAGAGAATTAGCTGTTGTGTAAGACTCTCTTTGAACTCTTTCTGCGGCTACTCCTGTATCTACAGTCTGAGTAAATTGTTCTAGGAGCTGAGAATATTCAGTGTGCTCTACCATAAATTTATATCTAAGGCAGGATTGATCTCAGCTGTATTGTAGGAAAATGCTTCTAACATGTCAACATAGAGGATTTAAGATATAATAATCTTATGTTTTGGCAAAAAGAGTTTGTGCTTTTTGTATTATTTCCAGTTATTATATTTTAGCTCTTTTTCTATGAGGATGGACCATCTAAAATTATCATACCAAAAATGTTAATATACTGGGTATGGAAGGTTGCATTTTCTGCAGAATAATTAGAGGTAAGATTCCTAGCAATAAAGTTTATGAAGATGATCAACATTTAGCTTTTTTAATCATCAGACCGATTAATCCTGGCCATACCTTAGTAATTCCTAAAAAGCACACAGATTACTTTTTTGATTTAGAGGACCAAGAACTATCTGAGCTTGTAATTAAATCAAAACCTATTGCTAAGGCTTTAAAAAAAGCTTTTAATCCTCAAACTGGTAAAGTGGGGGTAATGATAGCAGGTATGGCTGTACCTCACGCCCACATCCACTTAATTCCCATGAATAGTGAGGGAGATTTAACTTTTGCCAAAGCTAAAGATGCATCTTCTGGGGAGCTAAAAGAGAACCAAGAGAAGATCAAGGCTGCACTAGAATAATTCTATTGAATCAATAATAGGTTTGATTTTCACTTTAGTAAGTGATAAAATGCTAGAAAATGAGTTCCTCAGGAGATAGGCCTGAATTAGGTAAAACCTCAAATCACTCACAAGGAGCACCCTATAACTGGGCAGAAAGACTTGATCAAGGAATTAGGTCTCAGGTTGAACAAGAAAAACAAGCTAAAATCACTGCTGAAGAAGCAAAAAAAGCACAGGAAGAATTAATAAAGAGAAAAGCTTTGGAGTATGAAACTAAAAGAAGAGGCCGAGCAAGGTTAGTGCTTGATCGAATTGGTGTTCCCGGATATTTAAGGCAAATTAGAGATAGTCTTTGGAAAACTGGAACGATTGAATACCTTACTGAAGCTGGAGCATATGAACTAAGCATTCAACATTTAGCAAAGATTTCGTTCAATACGTATACTCAATCATCAGGTGGTACTAATTACTTTGGATACTCCTCTTCTCCTTCACCTAGAGTAGAATCTGGATTTACAAACTGTAAGCAAGCTATAACAGTTAAATATTTATTAGAAGAAGATGATTCTGAAAAAATAGATGTTCGTGATTGGTGTTATCCAGTTGATAAATCAAGTGTGCAGGAATATTTTAAAGGTTTGTATGTAGAGAGTGTTTTTGATAGCTCGTTTGTAATTTTTAAACAGGTTTTTGATACAGAGAAACCATATGATACCGCTGCAGAACAACTTTCAGAAGCTTTAGCAAAAGCATGGGAGATAAGAAGAAGACATGGAATGACTCCTCTAGTAGTTGCTGAAGTAATGGATGCAGAAGCAAATAAGGACTATTCTTACTCAGTACGTCATGCTGCAGATTTAGTGAGATATGTTGGGTACTCTGGTAGATTAAGCCATGAACCTGAATTCACTCACTCATACTCATCTTGGAAGAAAGAAAAAGAAATAAATGCTAAAACTTCAGTAATTCCCCCACCTCCAAGAAAAAAGTTCTTGGGATTAATCTAATTATTTTATAATATTTATTACTCAAATCTTTGTTTTATAGTATAATTTCAATCAGTATTCAAGGCTTTTGCGGGTGTAATTCAGCGTAAACAGGCCTCCCGCTGAATTATTTTATAATTAAATATATGCGGGATTAGTTCAGCGGTAGAACGTCTGCTTTCCAAGCAGAATGTCAGGGGTTCGATCCCCCTATCCCGCTCCCATCTTTCGCTAAAGCTACAGATGGTTGCTATAATGTAAAACGTGTACTACGTTTACATACTTCAAAGTTCAAAATCCCAAATACTATATTACGGATACACCACAGATTTAAGAAAGAGATTTCAGGAACATAATAATGGAAAATCTCAGTTTACAAAGGGACATATGCCTTGGAAGTTAGTTTGGTATTCTGCATTTGAGAGTATGCAAATGGCTAAGGATTTTGAACTTTATTTAAAATCAGGATCTGGTAAAGCGTTTGTTTATAAAAGATTAGTGAAGGTAGCTTTAAGCAAAGATGTTAGTGTGCATAAATAGGTGCTCCGAAGCCTTGGCGAAGGACACCTCACCCGCTCCAAATTGACTTGCATTTTAGATAGAAACATATAGAATCCATGAGGTATGAAAGAATTTTGGGATCGACTTAGAAGAAAAGGTCTTAATCCTCAACCTATACAGCATGAAGGAGCGAAGATACCTCAGTTTCAGGATCCAGATAGAGGACTTTCTCTATTAGAGACAAAAACCGCCGAGGATCTTATTGATAGATGGTTAGAAGAGCATGAAAGGGAATTTAAGTATGCATATTATGTACGAGTTTTAGCTGAAGGCGAAGAGGGATTGGCCGCAGGCATTTATTGCAATACAAATATATATCCCAGCGAATGGGAGCAAAGTCCCATGTTAAGACATGCTTATAGTTCCATCTATACAACTGGTCTTGCCCAAAACGGATACATAAGGAGCGGACAATACGCTCACTTAGGTATCTCACCCTACTTTTTAGGAGAAGAAGGATATGCTTTATTACAAGCAATAATAATGGGCTTACCTAACTCGTAATAGTTTTATACTTGAATGTAAATATTGATTAATGTTATAAAGCGTTTGCATGGCTCAACTTGAGCGCCCTATTATACTTAATATTCCAGCTGATAGATATGCTAGTACTCCTATGCTACGAGTGTTTTCTTCAGAAGGTAAAATTATTTTAGAGCGTGAACTTTGGATTACTGTAATGAAAGCTCAAGCACAGTTAGGTATGGATATACCTACAGAAGCTATTGCTGCTTATGAAAGGGTAAAAGATATCGTAGATCTAGATTGGATAAGGACTAGAGAAAAACA